>JAJPZM010000157.1 GCA_021204335.1 Parabacteroides sp.
TAATGAATTGGCCGCATAACAAAAAAGAAGGCATCCTTTTAGGACACCTTCTTTTCTTGTTTGTTATATGCTTCTAAACATATATTCGGAATTGTCCGGGATTCCTAAAATAAGTACCTTGTAGCCCGCCTATAGTTGATTGCGCGTGAATTTTAAGAGGTGGGGCGGTGTGAGAATGCAGGACTAAATAAAGAGATAAAAATGAAAGGTGACAAGTTATTGATAAGGAACGCGACACAGGTTGTTACCTGCTCCGGTTTTACGGCTAAGAAAGGGCGGGAAATGTCAGATCTTCATATAATAAATGATGGGGCGGTAGCTGTTTCAGACGGTGTAATTACCCATGTCGGTCCGACAAAAGAAGTATTACGAAAGGTCGATCCGGAGGAATATCTGGAAATAGATGCGACTGGAAGGGCCCTGCTGCCCGGTTTTGTGGATAGCCATACTCATTTTGTGTTTGCAGGACATCAGGAGAAGATGTTTTTCGACTGTCTGCATAATGATGCCTCTCATACAGATTATATAGATCGTGTAACCGACACTGCCGAGACTACCCGGCAAGCAGAATTTGAAAACTTGTGGAGTGACGCATACGAACGGCTGGATGAAATGCTGGATATGGGAGTTACTACGGTAGAAGGCAAAAGCGGTTACGGTCTCGACCTCGAAACCGAGCTGAAGCAATTGCGCGTAATGGCGGACCTGAACGAGGAGCATCCGATAGATATTGTGTCCACCTTTTTCGGCGGACATATCACAGCACCGGAATATACGTTTCAGACAGACGATTACGTGACCTATATAATAGAACATATCCTGCCCGAGCTTCAGCAGGAAAGGACCGTCACTTTTTGCGATGTGTTTTGTTCTCCGGGGCTTTTCTCGTTGACGCAAAGCGAACGTCTGCTTCGTGCCGCTCGCAGTCTCAGGTTCAAATTAAAGATACATGCAGACGCTATCTCTCCGCTGGGTGGAGCCGAATTGGCTGCCCGGTTAAAGACGGTCAGTGCCGACCATTTGCTGCATGTCTCCGATGAGGGAATAAAACGTCTGGCCCGTAGCGGTGTGGTTGCAACCCTGCTTCCCCTGTCTACCTTTTCGCAAAACAAACCTTGCGCTCGAGGACGGGCAATGATTGATGCCAGTTGTGCTGTGGCTCTGGCATCCGATTTCAATCCCTGTACAAGTTTCTCCAGCTCTATCCCGATGTTATTCTCCCTGGCTTGCGTCCAGATGAAATTGACGCCGGAAGAAGCTGTGACGGCTCTGACCATCAACGGAGCGGCAGCGTTGGGGCGGGCGAATAAGATAGGAAGCATCGATGTGGGCAAGAAAGCCGATCTGATCTTATTAAAGTATCCTTCCTATAAGTTCCTGCCCTACCATGTAGGAATGAATATTGTGGATACGGTGATAAAAGACGGGTTTATTTATATGGTTTGAGAAATAATGCGTATATTGTTCAACACTTTAAATGTAAATACTATGTTTGTAGATTTGACTATCAAAGATTTTTTAGCAAAGATTGCCAGTAAAGACGCTGTCCCCGGCGGAGAAAGTGTTTCTGCACTGAATGGTATAATCGCTACTGCGTTAACGGAGATGGTTGCTAATCGTACCATAGGTAATAAAAAGTATGCAGAAGTAGAGGGGCAAATGAAAACGATAGCCACCGAAGCTTCCATTATCAGAGAACGGTTGATCCGCAATAGTGATGCCGGCAATAATGTATCTTCTGAAGCTATGATCTCTCCGGATGTGGCAAAAGAAAAGGTTGAAGCTTCGATGCGGATCGCCGAGGAGATTGCATCTGTCATGGAGGCGATAGTCTATGCTGCTCATAAAAGCGACCGCGATGTGCTGTCTGATCTTTGTGTGGCAATGTTGTCCGCACGCAGTTGTGTGTTGGGCGCTTTGCTGAATATCCGTATCTACCTTGTGTCCGTCGCGGATGAAACCTTTGCAGGTCGTATGAAAGAAAAAGCCATTCATCTGGCCTCGGAAGCCGTCCGTATAGAAAATAAGTTATTCGACTGGATAAAGGCAAAGGGCTATCAGGTGAGGTAGTTCTCCCCACTTGATAAATAAACGATCAACCGGGCGTCCGGCGAAAGGGTCAGGGTAAATTCTGTTCCTGATGCTTCGTTCAGTGTGCCTTGCCACCAGGAAGTCAGACGGCGGCAGGTGATGGGCCAACGGAGACCTTCGGTGGTTATTTCTCCACAAGGATAGAGGGAGAAGATGGATATTTGCTGGCCGGGCCGGCTTTGCAGGGCGCTTGTTTGGAGTACCGGGACAAAGCATCCGTAGTCGGAAATCATTTCTATTTTATCAAACATAGAGGCGTAATCTGCCAGAAGGGATATATTGCCCAGAGCGTGATCTTCGCGCAAGCCGGTGGCGCCGATGATCAGCACGTTGCGGTAGCCACATGAGTGGGCGAAGCGTACGGCCTTGGTGAGGTCGTTAATCTCCTGGTCTTCTACGGTGTGGATGCGGTCGGCATATAACCGAAGCATTGCCGGTGGGATGCTGTCCAGATCGCCTATGATGGCAGTCGGTACCAGTCCCCATTCATGGAGCTTCTGTGCTGCTCCGTCGCAGGCAATGATAACAGGTGTTGCTTCTAAAAACTCCAGCGGCCGGGCTGTTTGCGGAAAACTGCCGTTGGCGACTACTACACAATCATATAATGTTTCCATTTGTATTTATTCCTTTCTTTTTCCAGGTGATATATCCGATAATAGCCAGTATGGCGTAGCAAAGATACGAAAACAAGGTTGGGTAGAGGCCACGTATGTAATAAAGATAGACCGATACGAAGTTGACGATAACCCAGAATATCCAATGCTCGATGATGCGATGGGTAAGCATCCAGGTGGCAACGATGCCGACCGAGGTGGTGAAGGCGTCGCCCATTGGGATAGGGGAGTCGGTGAAGTTATGGAGCACATAGTAGATTAGGGCGTATATGGTAAGGATCGCAAAGGCGATGCCGGCAAATAACGGCCAGGTGATATGGCGGTAGAGGATTGTTTCTTCTGCCGGTCTCTCCTCTTGAACGGTTTTGTCGGTCTGCGCCCATTTCCAGAAACCATAAACGCTGATGGCTACATAGTAGATATTTAATCCCATATCTGCATAAATCTTTGAAAAGAAAAAGACAAAAACGTAGACAAGGGAAGTGAGAAAGCCTACTATCCACATGGCTTTATGCTGCTTTATCTCAAGCAACAGGTAAAGCAATCCTGTGATAACTCCGAAATATTCTAATAGTTGTTCCATATATCTTCTATAATAACATTGTTTATATGCTTGCCTAACATTCTCTCACTCCCAGTCTGATGAAATTCTCATATATTATGATACTATTTTCTCATATATTGTGAAATTG
>JAJPZM010000478.1 GCA_021204335.1 Parabacteroides sp.
ATTCATATGATGTTCAATAAATCAACGGACATCATGCGGATAATCATTTAAATAATAATACATCATGGCAGAAAAAAACAATTCTCACAGTCGATCTGTACGACAACGTACTGACAGAAAAAGCAGGCGATTATTCCGGCAAAGTATCTATCACCGGAACCGTACGTAATTTGGATATTGCTAAACGTATCGTCAAGGAACGTACTGAATATCGTTTGGAAACTATTGTCAATATCCTTGACCTGGCTGATCAGAAAAAGATCGAAGCCATCTCGGAAGGCAAAAGTCTGATTGATGGCGTAGGCCAATACTTACTCAACATCATTGGCTCGTTTGAAGAAACCGCAGTTTTCAATGCAGAGAAACATAAATTCGGCATCACTTTCACTCCCGGCAAGGCATTGCTGACAGCGCTCAAACAACTGGTTCCTAATTTCAGAATGGCTAAGACAGGGCCGGTTATTAATAGTATTACCGACTCGACAACCGAATCTATCAGTCAGCAGCTCACACCGAATGCTCCGGCTATCATCTCCGATTCCGGCCTGTTGCTGAAAGGGGATCATCCGTCAGTAGGTATCTATTTTACCCCTGATGGCGAAGGCAAGACTCCTGTCAAAGTCGGTTTGATCGTTTCGAATACGACTTCGCAGGTCATTATCCAGATCCCGGCCTTACCCGACGGACAATACCTGTTGAGTATCACGACCCAGGCAGGTGCAGGTTATTCACTGGTGAAGGAACCGCGCACTTATCAGTATCCTATCCTGTTGACCGTAGGCAACGTTTCGGATGACGATGACAACCGGCCTGTTATCGAATAACCCGTTATCGGGGAGGATAGGAAAGCCGGTGTTGATATCATACCCAACACCGGCTTTCCCACCTGTCTCAATCCCGGTGTTGGTGCCTACCTCAACAGAGGTGTTGGCACTGGTATCAACAGAGGCTCTGACACAGAGCTCAACACTGGTGTTGATACACCCCTTACAAATAAATGTTAAACAGAAATAGAAAATACAATTAAAAACAGTACAAACATGCATAGAACGCTACTAAATGTAAGCCATCTTCTGCTGACAGTCGTTCTTCTATGGACGACACCGTCTTTGGCGTGGGGATAAGCTGATAAATGGAACGGATCAGAAACAAATACAGATTGGTACACCAATAACACCACGGAATCGGAATATACCCTTTCTTCTGCTAACGAACTGGCGGGACTGGCAACGTTGGTGAATGATGGAACGCAAAACTTTAAAGACAAAACGATCAAACTGGATGCCGATATCGATCTGGACGGACAGGAATGGACTACTATCGGAACAACCGGTAGTAGCAGCTTTCAGGGATGTTTTGACGGTGACGGGCATACGATTACTAATCTGAAGATAAATAACAGCTCGTATGATTATGCAGGCATATTTGGTTATATATCCGGTTCAACTATAGAAAATCTACATGTAGTGATTGCAGAAGAGGGGATAATTGCAACCGGATACAATGCTTATGTCGGTGGTATAGCCGGGTATTCACAGAATAGTATAATTCGGATGTGTGATGTAACGGGTGGCCCCGTTACAGGAAAAACGAATAGCTTTTCGGGTACTTATGTCGGTGGTATTGCGGGCTTTAACGTCAGTGGCTCTATTTCTAAATGCTTTGCGACTTGTAATATAGTAGCTCAGGAATCATATCAACCTTTAGCCGGTGGAATCACAAGTGCGAATTATGGAACTGGAACATCGGTTTCCGATTGTTATTACTATGGAGAAGTGACCAGTTTGGATGGTTTAAATGGTAGCGCAGGTGGAATTGTCGGAAATAACACTGGCGGTTCTATCAGCAACTGTCATTCACAGGCTCGGGTAACAGCTCCGGATATTGCCGGTGGTATTGCCGCCAAAAACGAAAGTGGTGGTTCTGTTCAGAATTGCTTTACAAAAACAATAGAAAGCAGAGCGGTAACATCTGAGTCGATAATAAACGGTAAATATGCCGAAGGTATTGTTGGTTATAATTATTCCACCATTACGAATTGTTATTCTTTAGTTGAAGTAACAGGGGTATTTGCAGGTGGTATTGCCGGTTTAAGTATATCCGGTAGAAGTACAGTATCAATCAGCTATTGTTATGCTACCGGAAAAGTAACAACAATTAATGGTTACTCAGGAGGTATTGTCGGATATAATTATTCAAACACAAATATTATATCTCATTGCCTTGCATTAAATGTGAATGGACTTGGAGATGAAGAGGCAACTAAAGGGCGTATTGCCGCATATAATGCAAGCGATCAACTCACTTCCAATTATGCCAGCCCTTTGATCGAAGGAGAATGGAATGATACAACTTCAGATGGGAAAGACGGTGAAGACCTGACTTCAACGAACTTTAATAACGATATGGGAAATGCATTGGCAGATTGGGATGCCGATATCTGGGACAATCTGGATAATGAAATGCTTCCTGTATTCAAAGGCTTAGGGACTGTGCAGCCCGTTATACCGAGAGCTCCTTATCTGCAATATACCATTAAATATGACCCGCCGGCCAATGGTATTATTTCTGTAAAATATACTGATGGAACTGGAGTGGAACAGGAGGTGCCTTCCGGTTCTAATATCTTCGGTTTAATGAATTTGGTTATTACTGCAACACCTCTGGATGCTACAACTCACGAATTAGAAACCCTGACGGTGAATGGCAATCCTTTCAACTCCGGTGATACTTACATTGTCAACGGTGATGTTGAGATCATAGCCTCTTTTAAAGATAAACCGAAACCAAAGCCGGATCCAACTCCGACACCGACACCCGATCCGTCTCCGTCTCCATCCGTTTTTCATATAATCTCCCTGCCTGCCGTTGAAGGTGCAACCACCGATCCGGTCGCAGGAGATTATGAAATAGAAGCGTGGAGCAGTTTCCGTTTTTATCTCACTGTCGATAAGGAATATGATCAATCCGTCCCTGTTGTAACAACCAGTCGTGGCGAAACCATTCTCCCACGCAGTAGTGACGGTGTATATATCATTAAATATGTGCGTAGTGATGTAGACATCTTTTTAAACGGTATCGTAAAGAACCCTGATCCGGTAGCAAACGAGGTTGTCAAGCCCGAAGCCATTCGTGTATGGACTTCCGAACATCAGCTGCATATCTGTTTGCCACAACCGGAACAAGTATATATCTATACTATGGATGGAAGGCTGACAAGAACATTCCGCACTACCGATGGTAATATGACTGTACAATTACCTTCGGGAGGCTATCTTGTAGTAGTGAAAGACAAACGTTTTAAAGTAGTCCTGTAGTAGTCTGGTATATAATGTGATACAAAAAAGGGACTGTCCAAAAAGTGGATAGCCCCTTTAGCTATTGTTTATTTCG
>JAJPZM010000297.1 GCA_021204335.1 Parabacteroides sp.
GGCTTAAAAGTCCCAAAAGTGTTATAAAACCAATTATAATGTGTCCTAATTTAGGATAACCTAATACTTTCTTACTAATATTATATTTTTAATTAAGCTTCTATTGTGCCGGAAACCATTTTCGGGTATTATTCGCAATCCTTACCAACATAAGCATGACGGGGACTTCTACCAATACACCGACTACGGTAGCCAGTGCTGCACTCGACTGTAATCCGAAAAGTGATATGGCAACAGCTACGGCAAGTTCAAAGAAGTTGCTTGCCCCAATCATACCTGCGGGAGCGGCTATCTCATGGGGTAGTTTCCACCATTTTGCCCAGCCGTATGCTACAAAGAATATCAATACGGTTTGCAGTATCAACGGAACGGCTATCAGCAGAATATGCAAAGGATTATTCAGTATGGTTTCTCCCTGAAAAGAGAAGAGAATAATCAGTGTAAGCAACAGTCCGCCTACCGTAAAGTTGTTGAATTTCTTTACAAACACGTTGCTGAAGTAGTCTATTCCTTTTCTTTTTACCACAGTAATGCGGGTAACGACACCTGCCAGAAGGGGTATAACTACAAAGAGGACTACCGAAAGTATCAATGTATCCCAAGGAATAGTAATACCGCCTACGCCAAGCAGAAAGGCTACGATGGGAGCAAAGGCCACCAATATAATTAAATCGTTTACAGCGACTTGTACCAACGTATAAGCGGCGTTTCCTTTGGTGAGATAGCTCCATACGAATACCATTGCCGTACATGGAGCTGCGCCCAGCAGTACAGCACCAGCCAGGTATTCTTCCGCTAATCCCGCTGGAATTAAGGCTTTAAAGATGACGTAGAAGAATAACCAAGCAATACCGAACATCGTGAAAGGTTTTATCAACCAGTTCGTGATGCAGGTGATTATGATTCCTTTGGGGCGTTTACCGACATCCTTCACACTCTTAAAATCCACTTTAAGCATCATCGGGAATATCATTAACCAAATTAAAGTAGCCACTGGTATGGATACATTGGCATATTCAAATTTGCTTAATGCTTCCGGAATGGCGGGAAGCCATTGGCCAATAGCGATACCCACTACGATACAGATAGCAACCCATAGCGTAAGATATTTTTCAAAAAAGCTAATTCCCTGTTTCTTTCCCATTGCAATTCCTAAAAATATTATTTTCATGTCACTTAAAGACTTTTCCACTCTATTAATGCAGTATTTCCACCTGATAGATCCTTAACCTTACTTATCCAGTAAATTTCGCTCTGCGATTTGGATTGGAGGAAAGGATTTTCGGTATATACCAGCGATAAGCAAGAGTTTACTATCCACCATTTGTTATTTATCTCGGCACGTTTTAAGTCGGCTTGCAGTCTTTCGGCTTCAAATACGGGCGTGGCTTCAGGTAGGGTAACGATAACTACTTCGGTTTCTTGCGGATTTCTCAAACGGGGTAAGAGTTTACTTACCGAATCGGGAATTCCCTGTGTACGTTCCACTTCTTTATGGTAGCTTTGGGTGGCATCGAGAAGTAGAAGCGTGTGCCCCGTTGGTGCGGTGTCGATAACTACAATTTCATTATCTGCCTTATCTACGATTTCGGCAAATGCTTTGAAAACTGCGATTTCCTGTGTGCAGGGGGAACGTAAATCTTCTTCAATGTATTCCATATCTTCGGCACTCATGGTGGGGGCTGCTTTGCTGCGAACTTCGTTCTTATACTTTTCGAGTTCTTCGGCTTCGTCAATCCGGCTTACCGACAATCCTGCTTTTTCGGCAAGTTCGTAGTTCAGGTGATTTGCCGGATCTGTTGTTGTCAGGTGGACTCTCGCCCCTTTTTCAGCCAATCCCAAAGCGATATTGGTTGTCAGAGTAGTTTTGCCTACTCCGCCTTTACCCATTATGAAAATCACCCGTTTACCGGAGGAATAAAGGTCATTGATAAGGTCGTCAATACTCTTTTCGCCGGTAATCGGTTTGTAGTCGGAAACGGGAGCCACATTGTCTTCATTCAACAGCCTGCGGATATTGGCTATATTGGACAGGTTGTATGAACGCAGGGGAACAACAAATGCGGGATAGTCTGCCAGTTCCGCCGGGATATGTTGTAAAGCGGATTGCTGTTTACCGTAAATCTCTTTGGAAACGGTATCGTTTTCGTCTACTTGTTGCAGTACGCCGTTAATAACCAATATCTGATTTTGAATACCGAGTAAAAGGAGTTCATGGGATGAACGGGTAGCTTCCCGCAAAGCCGATGTTTCGGGACGGCTAACGAGTACCAAACGGGTAGCGTTTCCATTAGATAAAGTAACAATGGCTTGTTTGTAGATTTCTTTCCGTTCTTCCAGTCCCGATAATTGCCCTAAGCAGGATGCACCGTGTGTGCTTTCACTGATAAAGGTACTCCATGCCGAAGGTAATTGCAGCATGCGGAGCGTATGTCCAGTGGGGGCTGTATCAAATATGATGTGGTCGTACTCGCCCTGTTTCCCTTTGTCCGTAATGAAATCGGAAAACGCATTAAAAGCTGCAATTTCGACTGTACATGAACCGGATAGTTGTTCTTCCATGTTCCGGATAACACTTTCGGGCAGTTTGCCCCGATATGGAGTAATAACGCTCTCCCTGTATTCGGCGGCTGCCTGTTCCGGATCGAGGTTTACGACAGTCAGTCCGGGAACATCCGCAATCGGCGTTCCCTGCCCGTTCAATTCCTGTGCGAACACGTCTTGCAGGTTTGAAGCCGGATCGGTGCTGATGAGCAGAATGTTTTTTCCTTTGTCAGCCAAACTTACGGCAGTAGCACACGCCACAGAGGTTTTGCCGACACCACCTTTGCCTGTAAAAAACAGGTATTTGGTTAATCCTATATCTGATAAATTGAATGCTTTCATTTCTTTTTTATTTTACGGGTATAAAGTCCAGTGAAATACCAGTCCATTCACTTAGTTGGGCTGTGGTGGGGTATCCTTTCGATACGACTATTTCACCATCCACAAGGGTGATGGGTAGGGCATCCGCACCATGTTCCTGTAAATACTGGTTTACTACTTTGTTATCTACAAATAGTTGCGGTTCGTCCCTTAAATTATGGCGGGCTACATTTACCCCGTTACGTTTCAGGGTTTCGATAACAGCAGCTATTCGCATTAATTCCGGGTTAATGTTTGGCCCGCATAATCCGGTAGGGCAACACATTGCCGGATCAAAAATTTCGATTGTTTTCATTTCTATATCTCCTTAAAAATAATTTATGATTGCATAATAAACTCCTATGATGATGAAGATGATTGCCACGATACGGCGAAACCATTTCTCAAATGTCTGTATCCGGTTATAAAATTTAATGATTATCCGCATAATGTCCTATTATAAATTCTGGATTTGAAGT
>JAJPZM010000409.1 GCA_021204335.1 Parabacteroides sp.
ATGAATCAGGAGTAGACGAGTATGTAAAGGCTCTGAGTAGCGGTGACTCAAAAGCCTTTGAGTTGTTGTTTCTGCGGTATCAGCCTAAGCTGGTCTATTTTTTGCCGGCTTTGTGCACGATGACGAGATTGCGCAAGACCTGGCACAGGATCTTTTTTTCAATCTTTGGAATAACAGAAGTAAACTTTCCGGCATACGGTCGTTCCAGTCTTATCTCTATCAGATGGCGCGTAATATATTGTATAATTATTATGACCATTCTTTGGTGCAGGAGAAATACGGGATGGCTCAATTCTTGTCTCCGTCGGTATCCGATGATCTGGAAGAACAGTTGTTTACCAGCGAACTGCAAGCACTGATCAACCATAAGGTAGACCAGATGCCTCCTCAACGGAGACAAATTTTCCGTATGAGCCGTACGGAAGGTTTGAGTAATGAAGAAATAGCCAACCGGCTAAATATAAATAAAAGGACAGTGGAAAACCATCTTACTGTGGCCCTGGCAGATTTGAGGAAAATACTCAAGGTTGTCCTGTTGCTCTTTTCCTGACATATCCGTATCTTTGTAGATAAAAAACACCCGGAATTATGAATTTAGACGAAGTTCTCAATTATCGCCGCTCCGTGCGGGCGTATGATAAAACAAAACCGATAGACCCGGAAAGAGTAAAACATTGTTTGGAGCTGGCTACGCTGGCACCCAATAGCTCGGATATGCAGTTGTGGGAGTTTTACCACATCACCGATCCCGAATTGTTGGCTAAAGTGTCACATGCCTGCCTCGATCAGGAAGCCGTTTCTACCGCTTCACAAGTGGTGGTTTTCGTTGTACGAAGGGATGTGTATAGGAAACGTGCACGGTTCGTTCTTGACTTTGAACGGGAAAACATCCGCCGCAACAGCCCAGGAGAGCGCCAGTCCAAACGTATTAAAGACCGGGAATTGTACTACGGGAAGTTAATGCCCTTTATTTATGCCCGGTTCTTCGGGCTTTTAGGGCTGTTCAGAAAGTTGTTGGCTAATGTCATCAGTATTTTCCGTCCGATGATACTCGAAGTTTCGGAGAACGATATGCGTGTCGTTGCTCACAAATCGTGTGCGCTGGCCGCCCAAACGTTTATGATTGCAATGGCAAACGAAGGATATGACACCTGTCCTCTGAAGGGCCTGGACAGCCGCCGGCTTAAAAGAATATTGAAATTGCCTCATGGTGCCGAAATAAACATGGTGATTCCTTGCGGAATACGGGACGGAAATAAAGGCATTTGGGGTGAACGGTGCAGAGTGCCGTTTGACGAAGTTTATCATAGAAAGGAATAGACCTGTTTCTGTTAAAATACTATTTCTGTTCAAAAAAAATCAATTTGGACTGTGTGTAAAAACGTCGTTCGCTTTCTTCTTTATAAAAAGCGATATTTATGCACGGAAAAGAAATACAGAATATTATCAGGTTGTTTTTTGGAAAACGGTTTTCGAAAGATGCTCAATTGCGTTTCCGCTATTGGCTTCGTATGGAAGAAAATCGTGACGAAAAGGAAGATGCTTTACGGGAAATATGGGAAACGAGTCCGTCGGATGTTTCGGAACAGACATGGAACAGATTGGCGGAGATGCAAGACCGGATTGCAGAAACACAAAAAGTAACATTGAGAAGAACATGGGTCAGAACTTGGATGAAATATGCGGCAGTAGCTGCAATTTGGGTCTTGACAGTGTTTGCTGCCCTGTATTTCCCCGGGCGGGAAGTGGAAATCGTTTCTCCGAAGCTGACGGAGTTCTATGTCCCTTATGGCGACCAGCAGGAGGTTCTATTATCGGATGGTTCCAGTGTCTGGGTAAATGCCGGCTCCGTTCTTATTTATCCTTCCGAGTTTACTGCTGCTACACGTACGGTATTTCTTAGCGGAGAGGCTTGTTTCAAAGTAGCTAAAAATCCGGATAAACCATTTATTGTAAGCACTAAATATCTTGACGTACAGGCTTTAGGTACTGTCTTCAGCGTAAATGCATACCCCGGCGCAACCGAAACGATCGCCACATTGGAGGAGGGATGCATACAAGTCGATACGAAGCCGTCGACAGCCCCGGCTTCTGTGCTGAAACCGAATGAACAATTAATTTATTCTCATCTGACACATCAAATAGCGATCAATACGGTAGACGCCGAACAGGTTTCTGCTTGGAAAGACGGTTACCTGATCTTCAAAAATGCAAGTTTTGAAGATCTGATTGCTACTTTAGAACGTAAATATAATGTGACAATTAATTATAATGCAGAGAAATACAAAGGGCGCACCTATTACGTGAAGTTTAATCCGGATGAAAGTATTGAAGATGCGCTTCTCATTTTAAAACATCTGATAGAAGATTTCAGATACCGGATAACAGGAAAAACAATCAGTATAAATTAAAGGAAAGGGGGATCATAACATATACAAAAGAAAAACGGGGAGTACGACCGGCGAAATCTCCTCCCCGTAGTTCGAAATCATAGAATACCATCAAAAACATTTCAATAAAATATTAAAAATAGTATCCATATTAAAAACACACAAAGATTTGAGAATTACCTTTCTAATACAATCAGAAAAGACTAAAATCTTTTCGTGTATATTGATTACATTCATATTATCGGCTTTTGCCCCGCTGGCAAATGCACAGAATCAGAAGGTTCGTCTTTCCGGAACCGGTCTTTCACTCCGTTCAGCCTTCGAGCAGATAGAGAAACAAACAAAAATGTCAGTCGATTACGATGCGAAAATACTTGATACTTCGTATCCTGTTCCCCAGATTTCAAAAGAAATGGCTGTAAATGACCTTATGAAAGTATTATTGGAAAATTCCGGTTGTACTTTTACTATACAGGGCTCCCATATCCTTATTGCCAGACAGGCCGTTGCCGAAAATAAAAATAAGATAGCCGGACTGGTAACCGATGAAAGGGGAGAACCTGTGATCGGCGCCTCTGTGCTGGAAAAAGGAACGACCAACGGCACTATAACGGATATGGACGGCAAGTTCATGCTGGAGGTATCTTCCGGATCTGCGCTGTCGGTTAGTTTTATTGGCTATAAAACGCTAACCGTTAATATTGAGGGCCGGAGAAATATCAATATTACTCTCAGGGAAGATATGGAACAGCTGGAAGAAGTGGTTGTGGTTGGTTATGGCACACAGAAAAAATCCAGTTTGACCGCATCCGTCGCTACCGTACCCGCTGAGGAGTTAAATAAACAGGTCAGCCATTCCGTCGCATCTGCCTTACAGGGACGTACTCCTGGTGTGGAAGTACTGCAAAAAGGAGGAGAAGCAGGCGCGGATATTAAAATAATATGATTATCCGCATGATGTCCGTTGATTTATTGAACATCATATGAAT
>JAJPZM010000303.1 GCA_021204335.1 Parabacteroides sp.
AAGCCCTTTTCTATCTGTTGTTTTATGAACTGGTTTACAACCGCAAAAGATTTCCCGCTGCCCGGAGATCCGACAACGATGCACGCACGAAAAACGTTTACGACGTTTATGAAACCGTTGTGCCACTGCTTGTTATAGTAAAATCGAGTACGGGATTTACAGAATATTCGTTCTCTATCAAACGGGTTTCCTGCATGAAACTCTCGTTTTCGTTGTTGAACACATCGTTCATGAGGTTCTGTTTGAGCAAGCGGGAGATCCAAACGCCTGCGGCGAGCAGGCAGAGGTAACCGACGGTAACAGTGAATATATAAAAAGCGGTGCGTGCCATTAACGGTATGGGCAGTTCGAGTAGCCACCAATTAAAAAAGAACAGGACGACACCTGCGAAAAGGGCTGCCCAGATATGTACCCATTTGATTTTTTCCTCCTTTACGCCTTTCGTTCCTAAACACGAGAGGGCAAGGAAGGTAACGGAGAAAAGTTTTGTCCAAAGGATGGAACCGAACAACCCGGTCGTGCGCTGGAAGTTCAGCAAAATCCTATCCACCACTCCGATATTGACGTTCCACTCCCGGATGGACGGATAGCAGAACCAATAGATATTGATAACTACGAATAACACGCTAAGGGCACGCATAAAGTCCATGACTTTTGCCAATCCCCGAAGATCATCTTCTTGTGACATAATGTTGAATTTTAAAAAGTTGTTGAATTAGAGATTATGGAATATGGGATCAGTCCTGACGACCGTAACGACGCCGGCGTTTCTTCTTGTCGGGCTTCAGGAGTTTGGGATGCCGGGGTACATAGTTCAGCTCCGGCTCCATATCGGAAAGCAATCCTCCCAGAATTTTGTCCTCGTGTCCGGGAACCACAGCGGGCGAAACGGTTGGTTGAAGTGGCGACGAAACATTTTGCGGCTGATCCTGAAAACGTCCGTTCAGTATGTTTACCGAAAACTCCTTGCCCAGACGTGAGCCGTTGAGTACGGTGCGGCTGCGGTGGTCGATAAAGGTAACGCCGTAAATCCTACCGGTTTCGTTGTGGCGGAGAACCAAATCTATCTGTTCTTTTGCCAGACGGTCACGAAAATCTCGCTCGCCCACGAACTGACGCAAAGCGTCGGCCACTAACGGGCGAAGTCGTTCACGGCACGGATCGGATTTGATTTTTGCGGCGGACTCCCGCATCTTCGCATTTAATTGCTCCGCACCGGTCATTTTCCCCAGACGGGAGGACTTGATGGGGGTGGCGGCTGTTTCGCCGTCGCCGTCCAGAGCGGTATAGAGTATGCCGTGATAGGTGCGACCGTTAATTTCTCCTTTCACTTCTTCTATACCTATATTATATAGGGAAAGCAGGGCACGGAGTTCGCCCATTGTCTGGAAACGGTAGAGCTTGAGCAGGGGCTTGAGGGTGCGGGCAATCTGCCGTTTGATGTCGCCTTTGGTAACATCTACCGGCTTTAACTGCCACTCTTCGCCTTTTTTCTGACCTTCTGCCGGATGAAGGTCGTATTTCTGCTCCAGAAATTCGGTAATCTCCTTGCTGCGGCGGTGCTCAAACTTGTCGGATACTTTCTTGCCCTCACTATCGACACGCAGGGAAACGATGTGGATATGATGCTGGTCGATGTCCTCGTGCTTGAAAATCAGGTAAGGTTGGTTGCCGTAGCCGAGCCGCTCCATGTATTCCTTGCCGATTTCCGCTAGTTGCCCGTCGGTCAGTACGTCGTCAGGATGCGGATTGAGGGAAATATGTATGACTGGCTTCTCGGTGCGGTAATGGCTGGGCATCCATTCGAGAAGTTGCCGCATGGATTCGTCCAGACGGAAACGCCCGTCTTCGGGATGGCGGACGAGGTGTGCGGCGAGAACTTTCGCTTCGCCTTCATCGACCTTGTTCTGGTTGTAAGCCAATGCACCGTATAAATTCTTACCCACGTTGATCTTGGCTACCATGTGAGGCGAGTTTTTGGGAAAGTTCGACAATACGGCGGTTCAGTTCCACGAGTTCAAGGGTGAGCTTTTCAAGTTTGTAGAGCAGTGCCAACGCTTTCTTTTCGGTGAAATGGATGTGCAGTTCCTTGACGGCTTGGTTGTAATTCACGCCAATGGCTCTGAACTGCTGGAAAAGTTCCGTGAGCTTGGCGACATACTCCATTGTGGCACGGTCTGTACGGATCACCTTGAACTCTTCGTTAAAGATGCGTGCAGCAATGAACCTGGATTTGGACAACAGACCGGACTGCTCAAACATGGTGAGAAACCGTGCATGGCTGGCTTCGTCCAGATTGACGGTTTCACGGCAGACGGACGGGTTCGACTTGGGCGACCTGCCTCCTTTTCCCCGTGTGGGGGGATGCTTTTTCTCGTTGTTCATACATACGTTTTTTAGTGGTACAATTCCACCGGGTGGAGTTGCCGCCGCCGCCCCCCCCTCCCACAATTTGCGACTTCGGAGCAAATTGCAGCCCCCTGCAAGGGCAAGCGTTTTTTGCTGCAAAACGGAGTGGTGCTGCAAAAAACACAGCTTGCTATGTTCCAATGAACATAAATCTTTCCTCTCCGGAGAGGAAAGAACGCTTTCGGGGAAAGCGGGGATTAGCGACCGGCGAGAGGCAAACTACCCACTCCACGGTTGGATGGCGCAAAGTTAGAGAGTGGCGTAATGCGTTGTATATTAAGCCTATTAGCTACATTACGCCAAATGATAGCCACTTGTACGCATGGGGTGAAACGAGGGGGAAAACGGGCGGTTGGCGACGGCTGAAGCGGTGGTTGAGGATGGTGTCTGAATGGGTTGCGGAATGGCGGGAAGGTTGATTGCCAGACTGAATAACCGGTTAGTCAGGTAACCAATCAGCCGATTAGCCGTTGCAACGTTGGTGTGGTTGGTTGGCTAACCAACCGGATAAAAGGTTGTCTGTTCACCCGGCTGTTTGTCCGGCTGGCTGATGCATCGGTCGGCTGTTTTCTTGTTTGATTGTCCGGTTGGCTATGCAGTTCACCGGATAATATCATGTATGGTCGGACAGGCATCTGATTAGCTAATCAGACGGACAATAAGCCGGTCGGTTAACTACTTGGTTAGCCACTCTACGCCAGGAACCAGCCACTCGAACCCCACCGTTTGAAAACCATGAATTTCCCCTCTTTTTCCTTCTTTATTTGCAACGTTGATTCAAAAGTATCACTTGTAAATAAACTGCATCATGGAAAAAGAAACACTCTTTATCGCCTTTTCCACTCAAAAAGGCGGAGCCGGAAAAACAACGCTGACCGTATTGGTGGCAAGTTACCTGCACTATGTGAAAGGGATGAATGTGGCGGTGGTGGATTGCGACTACCCGCAACACAGCATTGCCGAGATGAGAAAACGTGACCTGAAGATGGTCATGGAGGACGAGTATTACAAACTGATGGCGTACAAACAACTGCAACGGATACGGAAGAAAGCCTATCCGGTAGCGGAGAGTACGGCAGAGGACGCTATCACGAAAGCGGACGAGCTGTTGGAAAAGATGCCGGAAACGGAGATCGTGTTCTTCGACCTACCAGGAACAGTAAACAGTACGGGCGTACTGAATACGCTGGCGAACATGGACTATATCTTTTCACCCATTGCCGCCGACAGGGTGGTGATGGAGAGCACGCTCCGCTTTGCGAGCCGGCTGAATGACACGCTGATAGCTACGGGCAAGACGAATATCAAAGGGCTGTACCTGCTATGGAACATGGTGGACGGTCGGGAGAAGTCGGAACTGTACGAGGTATATGAACAGGTGATCGGCGAGTTGGGATTGAAGGTATTGAATACCTTCCTTCCGGACAGCAAACGGTTCCGCCGTGAGCTGACGGGGGAGTATAAGGCATTGTTCCGTTCCACGCTGTTCCCTGCGGACGGTACGCTGGTCAAAGGCAGCAACCTGAAAGAGATTACGGAAGAGCTGTTGTCCATTATCGAAAAGTAAGCTATGGGAAACGAACGGAAAAAAATAAACCTGACGGACATCGACGAGGACTCCATAGTCGCCTCGTTCAAAGAAGAGCCACCGGCAGACGGGCAAGTGCAAGTGGCTCGCAAGGGCACACCTGCCGCCAAAGGCTCCGGTGAAAAGAGTGAATATCTCCGTCTGTCCATCCATGAGTCGCCGGTCTGCGCACGACTCGGCAAGACAATCTACCTGCGTAAAGAGTTCCATGAACGGATTCAGAAGATTGTCCAGACAATCGGAAACAATGAGATGTCCATTTTCAGCTATGTGGATAATGTGCTGGAACAGCACTTTACCACTTATCAGGACGAAATCACGGAGGAATACCGAAAACGAAGTACCGAACTATTTTAAATCCCTGAAACCATGTTACCAATCTTATTCTTACTTGTCACGGGCTATCTGTTGTGGATAGCCGCCTATCTCTGTTACGAACGGCACAGCCGGAGGAAGAGAGAGGAAAAAGCCGGGCAGATCCTTCCCCGGATAGCGGTGGACGTGAGTGATATTTTAGGCAAAAGTACATTTTCCCTTAGCCACTCCACGCCACAAATACCCGAAAAAACGAAAACGAAAAATCTGTAAGTGAAGCCGATACTTTTGCACCGGAGAAGGAAAAGTACCCGAAAATAGTTTCCGCCGAAGAATTGGACAAGCTGTTTGCCGAAGGGGACTCGCTGCCGGAAGAACTGGAACTGATGGAAGATATAAATGTTCCGTTGGAGTTCCGGGAAGAACCGGCAGATGATGAGCCTCCGATAGACGAGGAAGAGCAGGACAAGTGCCTGCTGGAATGCACGCCGCAAGCCACCGGCATCCGCTTTGAGGACATGGGGCTGGCAATCCGTGTAGCGGTCAGTGGCGAAGCAGCCAGTGAGGAAGAAAGGCTGCAAGCCGGAAAGACGCTGGCAGAACTCCGCAACACTCCGATGTTCGACCAACTGACCTCCGGCGATGCGGAACGTGAGGAACGGATCGGCTCGCTGATAGAACTGCACCTTGCGGCATACCGCAAGCAGAAACAGCCGGACAACGAAGTACAGGCAGAAGCTATTCCCGATACTTTCTCCATTAATGATATTGTCTAACAAATAAAGAAAAAGCACATGAAGGAAAAGGATTACGGATAGCTACCTATTCATTTTTACGAGAAGAAATCCAAACAAATTTAATTAACAACCGGATACGACGGGCTCTTCCTCCGTCGTATCCAACATTCAAATCCAATTAATTTATGAATACGAAAAAACTTGTATTCGTGGCGATTACGTTAATTGCCGCAGGCTCGCTTTATGCGCAGGGAAGTGGTTCAGCCGGTATCACGGAGGCTACAAAGATGGTCACAAGCTACTTCGATCCGGGAACCAAATTGTGTTACGCAATCGGAGCCGTGATAGGCTTGGTTGGCGGGATTAAAGTGTACAACAAGTTCAGCTCCGGCGATCCGGATACCTCAAAAACGGCGGCGAGCTGGTTTGGTGCGTGTATCTTTTTAATCGTAGCCGCCACTATCCTTCGTTCATTCTTCCTCTAAGGGAGTAGATTTACTATATATAATAATGTATATGGATTATGAACTGAACAAGGGGATCGGCGAGAGTGCGGAGTTCAAAGGACTCAAGGCACAATACCTTTTTATTTTCACCGGTGGGCTGCTGGCTCTGTTCGTGTTGTTTGTCATTCTCTATATGGCTGGCGTGAACCAGTGGATCTGCATCGCTTTCGGTGTAATATCCGCATCGGCATTGGTCTGGCTGACTTTCCACCTGAATAGCAAGTTCGGAGAACATGGGCTGATGAAGCTGCTGGCAAAGAAACAGCATCCCCGCTACCTGATCAACCGGATCACTCCCCGAAAATTATTCACGATTAAAAAGAAGAATGTATGCGGAACACACTAAAGGCTGCCACATTGGAAAGCAAATTTCCGCTTCTTGCCGTCGAAGCGGACTGTATCATCTCCAAAGATGCGGACATCACCGCCGTCTTTGAGGTGGAACTACCCGAACTCTTCACGGTGGCAGCGGCGGAATACGAATCTATCCATGCGGCATGGGCAAAGGCAATCAAGGTATTGCCCAATTATACGGTGGTACATAAACAGGACTGGTTTATCCGAGAGGATTACCGAAGCCAAACGGACAAGGAGAATTTAAGTTTCCTTTCCCGAAGCCACGAGATGCACTTCAACGAACGACCATACCTGAACCACAAATGCTATCTGTACCTGACCAAAACGACGAAAGAGCGTATGAGGATGCAAAGCAGTTTCTCTTCGCTGTGCAGGGGATCTATCATCCCCAAAGAGGTGGATAAGGATGCCTCCGCCCATTTTCTGGATACGGTGGGGCAATTCGCCCAGATCGTAAACGATACGGGACTGGTGCATCTGAAACGGCTCGGCGGTGATGAGATTACCGGCACGGAAGAGAAAGCCGGACTGGTAGAGAAATATTTCTGTTTGTCAATGGAGAATACCACTACGCTGGAAGACATCGAACTCGGAGATGACGGTTTGCGTGTCGGTGACAAGTATGTTTCGGTGCATACGCTCTCGGAACTGGATGCGTTACCCAATAAGATAGGCACGGACTGCCGGTATGAAAGGTTATCGACGGACAAAAGCGACTGCAAATTGTCATTCGCCAGTCCGGTAGGCTTGCTGCTCTCGTGCAATCATCTGTACAACCAGTATATTTTTCTGGATGACAGTGGCGAGAACCTGCAACGTTTTGAGAAAACCGCGCGCAATATGCAGTCACTCTCTAAATATTCGAGAAGTAACCAGATTAATAAAGAGTGGATCGACCTATACCTGAATGACGCACATTCGTTCGGGCTTACTTCGGTGCGTGCCCACTGCAACATCATCGCATGGACGGACAACCCGATGGAAGTGAAGAATATGCGCAATGACGTGGGCAGCCAGATCGCCATGATGGAATGCAAGCCACGCCATAATACGGTGGATGCCGCCACGCTGTATTGGGCGGCGATGCCGGGGAACGGCGCAGACTTCCCGGCAGAAGAGAGTTTCTACACATTTATCGAACAGGCTCTCTGTTTCTGGGTGGAAGAAACGAACTACCGTAGTTCCGTTTCTCCTTTCGGGCTGAAGATGTCAGACCGTATCAGCGGCAAACCGCTGCACGTGGATATTTCCGACCTGCCGATGAAGCAAGGCGTAACCACGAACCGCAACAAATTCGTGTTAGGTGGCTCGGGAAGCGGCAAATCATTCTTTATGAACCATTTGGCGAGGCAATATTATGAACAAGGCACGCACGTCGTATTAATCGACACGGGAAACAGTTACCAGGGGCTTTGCTCGCTGATACATCAGAAGACCGGCGGAAAAGACGGTATCTATTTCACTTACACGGACGAAAACCCGATAGCGTTCAATCCTTTTTTCACGGATGATAAAGTTTTCGATATTGAGAAACGTGAGAGTATCAAAACGCTGATCCTCACACTCTGGAAAAAGGACAATGAACCGGCAACACGTTCGGAAGAAGTGGCACTGTCCAATGCGGTGGCTCTGTATATCGGGCGCATCAAGGAGGATGAGAGGATCGTACCCTCGTTCAACACCTTTTACGAATTCGTGAAAACAGACTACCGGAAGATACTGGAAGAGAAGGAAGTCCGGGAAAAGGACTTCGACCTTGCGGGCTTCCTGAACGTATTGGAGCCTTATTACCGTGGCGGCGAATATGATTTCCTGCTCAATTCCGACAAGCAACTGGACTTGCTCGGCAAGCGGTTTATCGTATTCGAAATCGATCAGATTAAAGATCATCCCATTCTTTTCCCGGTGACGACTATCATTATTATGGAGCTGTTTATCAATAAGATGCGTCGTTTAAAAGGGGTTCGCAAGATGATCATAATAGAGGAAGCGTGGAAGGCTATCGCCAAAGAAGGGATGGCGGACTATATTCGCTACCTGTTCAAGACTGTCCGTAAATTTTACGGAGAGGCGGTTGTCGTGACGCAGGAAGTCGATGACATCATTTCCTCGCCTATCGTGAAAGAGTCCATTGTGAACAACAGCGATTGTAAGATTTTGCTTGACCAAAGGAAGTACCTTAACAAGTTCTCGCAGATACAATCCCTGCTCGGTCTGACGGACAAGGAAAAGGCACAAATCTTATCAGTGAATATGGCGAATAACCCGCAAAGAAAGTACAAGGAGGTCTGGTTCGAATTAGGGGGCGTGCAGTCAACGGTGTACGCAACGGAAGTATCGACCGAAGAATATCTTTGCTACACGACCGAAGAGAGCGAAAAGGTGGAAGTGGAACAACTGGCGAAACAGTTAGGCGGCAATATCGAGCTGGCTATCAAGAGGCTGGCGGAAGAGAAACGCAACAAATCCGAAAAGCCATGAGCCTATGGAATATGAAGCCTTGTTTCCATTCTGCCATATCTGTGGCTCGTGGAAAAGTAACCGGAACTCACCGCCAATCATGGTATTCCGTGATGGCGGCGAGTATAAAATCGCCTTTATCTATCATCCGGATGCGGTAGTCGTCAGTACCCTCTACCGGAGTGGCGGGATTGTCTGGGCGGATTTGCTGGGCAGGATACAGATCGCCTATGACCGTGAGGAAGACCGGCTGCTGCTCGCTACCGAAGGAACGTACATACGTGCCGATGATTCATAAGGAAAAAGGGAGAACTCCGGCTCTCCCGTAAAAAAAGAGAGAATAACTATCCGATTTATTTAACATTAAAATTTTAGAAGACATGAAACGAATAATGGCTGTCTGCCTGGTCGGGCTGCTGTGCTCGACTACGGCGGTAAAGGCGCAATGGGTGACATTTGATCCCTCCAACCTTGCGCAAGGCATTGTGAATACCACCCGTAACGTGTTACAGACCACGACGACGGCGGAAAACATGGTTAAGAATTTTCAGGAAACAGTCAAGATTTACGAACAGGGAAAGCGTTATTACGACGCTTTGAAAGCGGTCAATAATCTGGTGAAAGATGCCCGCAAGGTGCAGCAAACCGTTCTTTTGGTCGGTGAAATATCAGACATCTATGTAAACTCTTTCCAGAAAATGCTGACGGACGAGAACTATACGCCGGACGAGCTTTCTGCAATCGCTTCGGGCTATGCGAAGATGCTGGAAGAGAGCAGCGGTATGCTGAGCGAAATGAAAACCATTGTTACTTCCACCGGTCTTTCCATGACGGACAAGAAGCGCATGGACGTGATCGACCGCGTGTACCGTGACGTGAAGAACCAGCGAAACCTGGTAAGGTATTACACGAACCGGAATATTGACGTATCATACCTGAGAGCGAAAAAGAAGAACGATACCCAAAGGGTACTGGACTTGTACGGAACGGACGATCAAAGATACTGGTGATATGATAGGCGAAGAAACTTTCGGCAACCTTCACGAAGTGTTGCGTAACCTTTACAACGAGATGATGCCGCTTTGTTCGCATATCACGGGGATAGCTACCGGTGTAGCTGCGCTGGGTGCGCTGTTCTATGTGGCATCACGGGTGTGGCAGGCTCTTTCGAGAGCTGAACCGATTGATGTATATCCACTCTTCAGACCTTTTTGCCTGGGGGCGTGCATCATGTTCTTTCCCTTGTTTGTTTTGGGAACTATCAACGGTATTATGAACCCGATTGTTACCGGTTGCCATAGTATCATGAAGGGTCAAACGCTGAATATGCAGGAATATGCGGAGAAACGGCAGAAACTGGAATATGAGGCGATGGTGAGAAATCCCGAAACGGCATATCTGGTCGATGATGAAGAGTATGAGAGGCAGATAGAAGATCTGGGGTGGTCGCCTTCCGATTTGAAATCAATGGCGGGGATGGCGATGGAACGTACCAAATACAAGATCGAACAGTCGGTTGGCAATATGTTCCGCAGTCTTCTGGAACTGATTTTCCAGTCGGTATCGTTGATACTGGACACATTAAGAGCCTTTTTCCTTATTGTATTGAGTATTCTGGGGCCTCTGTCGTTCGCCATATCGGTGTACGACGGCTTCCATAATACGATGATCCAGTGGATTTACCAGTATATCAGCATTTATCTGTGGCTTCCCTTATCGGATTTGTTCAGTTCTGTGCTGGCTCGGATTCAGGTGCTGATGATGGAAAAGGACATTGCTGCGCTGACCGATCCGAACTATGTGCCCGACGTGAATAATTCCGCTTACATCATCTTCATGTTGATAGCTATTGTGGGCTATTTCACCATTCCGACGGTATCGATATGGGTGATCCAGGCATCGGGAGCCGGAAACTACGGCAAGCAGGTGAATTCGTGGTCGTTGAAGGGCGGACGTGCGGCTGCCGCCGCTACCGGAGCTGCCGCCGGTCATGTTGCCGGCAAATTAAGAGGAAGATAAATCAATGTAAAATCTTAGAAATATATGGAATTTAAAAGTTTGAAGAATATAGAAACGAGCTTCCGGCAAATCCGCACGATGGGTATCGTGTTTGTTTCGCTCTGTGCGCTGGTTACCGGCTATGCGCTTTGGAGTTCTTACCAATTTGCCGAACGGCAGCGGGAAAAAATCTATGTGCTGGACAATGGAAAGTCCCTGATATTGGCTCTTTCCCAAGACCTTTCACAGAACAGACCGGTAGAGGCAAAAGAACATATCCGGCGTTTTCACGAGTTGTTTTTCACCTTGTCGCCCGATAAGGCGGCTATCGAGTCGAATATCCGGCGGGCGTTGTTCCTGTGCGATGAGAGTGCGTTTCGCTACTACAAAGATTGGGAGGAAAAGGGGTATTACAACCGGATCATCTCTGCCAATATCAACCAGAGTATCCAGGTGGACAGCGTGGCGTGCGACTTCAACAGTCACCCGTATGTGGTAACCACTTACGCACGGCAGTCGCTCGTCAAGTCGAGCAATATCACGGAACGGAGCCTTGTAACCCGTTGCCGGTTATTGAACTCGGTCAGATCGGACAATAACCCGCATGGTTTCACGATGGAGCAGTTCAATATCGTAGAGAACAAGGATTTGAAAACCATTGAACGGTAATTCTATAACAAATCGGTAAAAATGAACAGATTGAAAAGGTGGATCAGGTACATACCTGACAAGATAGACGACGGGCTCCGCTATTTGTGCGGGCAAATGTCCCCGGATGTGCGGCTCGTCTGCATGGTGGTCATGCTCGTGGGCTTTAGCGGCTTGTCGATATACATGACGGTATCGTCGATATACCATATCGGAAAACGTGAGGGGGAGCAGTTGCGGATAGAACATATCAGGCAAATGGAACTGCACCGGAACATAAATAAAGATAGTATAAACATTAAAGACCAGGTAGATTATGGAGAACCTAAAAAATCAGGATCAGCAGCCGGTGAACCCTGCACCGCTTGAAAAAGAAGAAAAGGGGCAAAAGCCGAAAAAAGAGAAAAAAGAGGTCAAACCGCTGACACCAGAAGAGATGCGCAAGCGAAAAAAGATGCTCGTGTATCCGCTGTTCTTTCTCGTGTTCCTGGGGGCGATGTGGCTGATATTCGCTCCTTCGGGCAGCAATGAGCCGTTAAAGGAGGGGTTCAACGTGGATGTTCCGATGCCGGAGGACAAGGGGTTGTTATCGGATAAAAAGACCGCCTACGAACAAAATGCCTTTGAAAAGAAGCAAAAGGAGAAGATGAACACGCTTCAGGATCTGGCGGTATCGCTGGAACGAAAAGAGCCGGTAACGGAAGAAGTATTCTTAACGGAAGAAAACACGAATAACAGCGGTTCGTCTATCCGTTCCTCTGCCAATGCCTATCAGGACATCAACCGGCAGTTGGGCAGTTTCTATGAAACATCGCCGGAGGAAGATGATCAGAAGACGCTGGAACTGGAATGGCGCATTCAGGAGCTGGAACGTCAGGCGGAAGAAGAGCGCAAGGCAAGAGAAACCGGCGAGGAACAACTGAAGCTAATGGAGAAATCCTATGAAATGGCTGCAAGGTATATGCCGCAGAACGCTACGGAGAATACGGCGGTCGGGACGGCGAATGCCACTACTACCGGTAAAACGCCGATTAGTCCGGTATCGCAGGTGGCGGAACAGGTCGTCAGCCTGCTGGCTGCGCCAATGTCCGACGAAGAATTTGCCAGAGCGTACGGTAAACCCAGAAACATGGGCTTCCATACGGTTGGGGAAAGCCGGAGCTACACTGAAAAAACAGTATCCGTGCCTGTGTGTACAAGACGGTGACTGTTTCGGGCAGCGATGGTCAGGAAGTGGGGCTTCGTCTGTTAGAACCGGTACAAGCCGGAGAACTGTACGTACCCGCCAATACGATATTGACGGGTACGGCAAAAATCAATGGCGAGCGTATGGAGATAACCGTTGCCTCGATCTCCTATCGGGGAACGATCCTGCCGGTAGAGCTGGATGCGTATGATATGAGGGGTATGAAAGGCATAGAGGTCAGAGGATCACAAGAGCTTACTGCGGTCAAGGAGATGGCTGCCAATATGGGTTCGGCTATGGGGAGCAGCATCAACATCTCCACCAATGCCGGTGCGCAACTGGCGGCTGACTTGGGCAAAGGGGTGATACAAGATGCTTCACAATACCTTTCCACGAAGTTCAGAACGGCAAAAGCAACACTGAAAGCGAATTATGAGCTATTGCTCGTGTTAAAAAAGTAAACGACTAAAATCTGATTTATAAACAATAAAAAGTAACAAGCATGAAAAAAGTAATTTTAATGATGGCTTTTGCCATTGGCATAACCGGTGCGTATGCACAAAAGACCGTGAAAGTAGAAAAGGTGGAAATAATACGGAAGAAGTGGCTGATTCCGGTGAAACGGAAACCACGCCGCTATTGGATGAAGAGGATGTAAAGCGTAGTCCGTCCACTGGCGATTTGTTTGACGGGCTGACACGACCGGTGACATTTGACCGGATGATCCCTCCATACGCTTTGGAGGTAACGTTCAATAAAACGGTACATCTTATCTTCCCGGCGGCTATCAAATATGTGGATCTGGGATCGGCGGATATTCTTGCCGGTAAAGCGGACGGTTCGGAGAATGTGCTTCGGGTGAAAGCGGCATTGAGGGACTTCTCCCGTGAAACCAATCTGGCGGTGATTACCGACGATGGCAGTTACTATACGTTTAACGTGAAATATGCGGATGAGCCGACCAAGCTGAATATCGAGATGAAAGACTTCATCCACGATGGCGAGGCGGTGAACCGACCGAACAACTCGCAGGAAATCTATCTCAAGGAACTCGGCAGCGAGTCACCGTTATTGGTACGGCTGATCATGAAGTTCGTCTATGAAAATAACAAGCGTCTGGTGAAGCATATCGGCTGCAAACGCTTTGGCATCCAGTATATCCTGAAGGGGATTTATACGCACAACGGTCTGCTTTATTTCCATACGGAACTGAAGAACGCATCCAATGTACCGTTCTCTATTGACTTCATCACTTTTAAAGCGGTGGATAAAAAGGTGGCAAAACGTACCGCCATTCAGGAGCAGGTTGTCGTGCCGCTGCGTGCCTTCAACTATGTAACGACGGTAAACGGTAAAAGTAAGGAGCGCACGGTGTTCACCTTGCCTAAATTCACCTTGCCGGATGACAAGCAGCTAATCGTCGAGATGAACGAACAGAACGGGGGGAAGGCATCAACAGTTCATTCTGACCAACGCCGAACTGATCCGTGCCAGAGTTATTAACGAGCTAAAGGTGAAGTAAGATGAAAAGGGTATCTATTATAATATGTATGGTATTGTGCTTTGTCCTGACGGACAAAGCACGTGCCCAGCGTTGTCTGCCCGGTACAAAAGGGCTGCGGATCACTGCCGGTATGACGGACGGCTTTCATATGGCGGACAAACGCAACGAGCTGGGTTACCATTTCGGTCTGGGAATGGACAAGTATGTGAACGGTTGCCACAAATGGGTGTTTGGTGGTGAGTATCTTCAAAAGTATTATCCGTATAAGGATATACGTGTTCCGGTTTCCCAATTCACGGCGGAAGGCGGTTATTATTACAATTTTCTTTCGGATGCCAACAAGGTGTTCCTTTGCTATGCTGGCGGTTCGGCATTAGCTGGATATGAAACCGTGAATTGGGGTACAAGCACGCTGTTCGACGGTTCACGGCTACGGGCTGGGGATGCGTTTGTCTATGGCGGTGCGGTGTCGTTGGAAATAGAAACGTACCTGACCAATCAAATGGTGTTGCTGCTCCATGCCCGTGAGCGTTGCCTCTGGGGAAATGACAGCGGACATTTTCATTTCCAGTTTGGGGTGGGGCTAAAATTTATTTTGAATTAATAAAACAACAATAGAATGAAAAAGATGATTGAAAGCATGATTATAGCAGGCTGTATGCTGGTAGCCCTGCTATGTATAACAGCCTGTTCCGACAAGTTGGACGTTCAGCAGGTATATGAGTTTGATTTGGCGACCTTACCGGTGCAGACGACAATTGTAAAGGGCGAAGAAGCGGAAATTCGTTGCCAGCTCGTAAGAAGCGGCGAGTATCGGGATACTAAATACTTCATCAGGTACTTCCAACCGACGGGTAAAGGGGAGCTTCGCATGGAGGACGGAACGGTATTGCTACCGAATGACCTGTACCCGTTACCGGAAAAAACATTCAGGCTTTACTACAAATCGTTCAGCACCGATCAACAGAAAATAGACATTTACATTCTTGACTCCTTTAATCAGGTGGTGCAAAAGTCCTTTGCTTTTAACAATGAAACGGAAGAAAAGGAGGAAGATGCTGAATGATTTATGCCGGATATACCCCTCGTTCCAGTAGTGACGAACAATATATGCCTACTTATGCGGTGATTCCTATAATCAAGTACATACCTCGAAATAAAATCGTCTGGTGTCCGTTCGATACGGAACATAGCGAATGCGTGCTTGCGCTGAAAGCTGCCGGTATTACCGTGGTTCACTCCCATATCTGTACCGGTAAGGACTTCTTCGCTTACGAGCCGGAGAAATGGGATCTGATAGTTTCCAATCCGCCGTTCAGCGTCAAGCAAAAAGTGGTGGAACGCTGTCTTTCTCTTGGTAAACCGTTTGCGCTGCTATTATCCAACTTGTGGTTGAACAGCAGTGCGCCGGTTCGGTTGTTCAAGGAAAAAGAAATGCAGATGTTGTTGTTCGACAAACGCATTCAGTTTACCGAAAAGAATGCCGCTTATTTCGGATCGAGTTACTTTTGTTATAGGGTTCTTCCTAAACAGATTGTCTTTGAATTTAAGCCAGTCCAAATACGAACAAAGCCGTATGCGTGAGGATATGAAAAAGTTTGAAGTTAAAGGGCGAATAGACAGACTGAAATGATGTATAAAATCCTCTTGTTTTGGCAAGAGGATTTTTTCGTGTAACCTTAAAACAGACTTAACTGCTGTGGCTGGGTGTAGCGTTGTTTAAATTCTACAAGTCTGGCTTTGAGCTTGCGGATAATTTTCGGGTTATAATTACTTCTATCGGAAACAGACCAACGTTCCGCTTTACAGTATTGTTGTTCCAACAAGCGGATTCCTTGCCGGACAGCTTTTTTATAATTCCTGATAGGTTCATCCCAAACGGATGGGTGACTGCCTCCACCGGCATAGCCGGTACTCCAATCAATGCTGACAGCATACGTTCCGTCTATGGATTGTCCGATATGAATTGTGTTGAGGGTGTCTAACTTGATTTCCTCTATTATCGGCAACATGCCATTAATCCAACCGTGTTCGTTGAACTGTTTGCCGGCATAGCCAAAAATCAGACCTCTTTCATACGTGCGTACATTGAGTATGATTTGGCGTACGCTCTTGCCAAAACTCTCAAAATAAGCAATTTGTTCCGTATCATTACGGCGTACCGCCAACAAGTAACGAAGGACTGCACTACGTTCCACCCTGCAAGGACTGTATTCTACAATCTCCTGTAATTTCTCTTCTCGTGTCATTTGGAATATTGGTTTCATACTATGTGTGTATTAGTGGGTTAAAATTCTACTATGATTAATCAGACTGTCATTTTTAAAATCTCTCTCCAGTATATCGGCTCCACCTCGCCGAAAAGGTAGTCGATAAAATCTTTTCTCGCCTCCTTGCATAACTCTCGGTAGAGTTCTCCAAAAACGGTGATGTTGCCATTCAGGTAGGTTTCCACCATATACTCAAAATATTACTTACCTCGTAATACTTGCACTGCTGTGCGATAGTCTTGCTATATCGTTTCATAAGGCTGTTATTTATAAAGATTTATAATTGTTCTGTTCATCATCCGGGCTTTTCCTACGGTATAATAAGTACCTCCATAGGGTTGCTTATCCCAGTATGCTAATGCTATCTCGGAGTTATCAACCAGGTAGTCATTTCTGTGGAGGAAACAACCTTTACGGTAATCTTCATGGAGAGTAACCACTTCATCGGCTACTTTCATCATCCGGTCGTATAAGGACTTGTTTTCCGGTCGGTATCTGTTTGATTGCTGACGGAAAGGCACAACGGCTATCAAGTGAATATCCGTGTATTCCGTTTTAAGGCTGGCTACCGCTTGGGCTGCAAGCAAATCGAAGCCTTCCGCCATACCGCTTAGAAAGTTGCGATAGCCCAGACTATACAGCCTTCTCACTTCTGAAACTATATCCAGATAAAGATGTAACATACCGGCTTGGCAGATGCGCTCTGAACGGTGTCCGGTAAACGCTATTGATTTTGTAATATCCATTGTCATAACTGTATGTATTAAAGCATTAATAACCAAATGATAATCCCTATTACGGCTGCAATGGAAAGAATGGAAATCAGACATCCCCGCACAAAGCGGATTATACCTATTATCAACTCTTTTGCGATCCACAAGCCGATGAACCACGCTAAAAAGTTGCCACCGTACAGACTCCAACAGAAGCCTGTAAGCATGAGCCGTACAGCCCAGCCAAACAATTTATGCAGCGGCAGATTGTTTCTGACCTTATTTCCGTTATGTATTTCTCTTGCTGTTTTCATAATCACGACATTTTTTTATGCATCAGCGAGTTGATCCGACTTATTTCATGTGCGTCAAAAGGTAGGGCTTAGGGGAAACAAGGTTTTTGCAGAAAATACCTCGTGACATTTACGGCGCAGGGAAGATTTTCTGCAAAACCGGAACGGCTTGACCTTGTTTCCCCTAAGCCCGGAGTACCTTTGCACTTGAATAAGTTGGTTCAATTCGTTTCGTTGCTTTAATTGTGGAGTGATGGCTACTGAAAACAGTGAGAGAAATACTCCGAAGGAGGTTAGCCTTAGACATTGCTTAAAATCAATGATTTATAAATCCTTTAACGGAATAGAACATTGGAAATAGAAATTTTCCTATCTTTGCATTAGCGGTGCAAATAGTACCGTGTAATGTTGTTCGTTTGCTGTAATCCAGAAATCGCCAATTTCAAACATACAGAGGTAAATGAACCGGGTAGGTTATATTTTGACGTAACCTGCTGGTTCATTCTGTATGAGCGTTTGGCGATGCTTTGGATGCGTGACTGGCAGCGTTACGTCATTTTTAATATATAACCTTGTGATTATGGAATTGCAATCAACTTCACTGAAAGGAATAGTTCGTTCTTCGGAAGATGAACTGTTCTATTTGTTACCCATTCAAAAGTTATCCTCTCTTCAAGAACTGAAAGGGCATTTGACTTGTGCGATAGATGTATTGAGCAATCTGGAAGAAAATTCTCCGGAGCAGCGATTGGACGCTGTTCGTACATTGAACAGCTTCGTGGCTGTATTAAGCGTTAATGACGGCGATCACTATGATGCGATAGATACTGCCTTTGAGGAAGTCTGACAGTAAAAAACGGGCGGGTAAGCAATCATAAAAGCCTTCCCATTTCAAAAACGGAAAAAAGAAAGATGTTGTACTGGCCAATGTGTGATTCATCACGCTTGCTTGTACAACACTTTTCTACGGTTTTGTATAGGTGAAAAATTGTTCCGGTTCCGGAGGAATAGGAACGTTCTTTTACCGGAAATAATGTGGCTTTTATTCTGCTATTTGGGTTGGGGATTGGAATGGAAGAACTTCATCCGTTCCATTATTAGTTTGTTCTTGTTCACGCTCTTTGCGTTGCGCTTCTTTTTCCTTTTTCTTTGCTTTAGCCTTTATTTCCTGTTCTTTAAGGATCTGCTTTAGGGGCTTGACTATATCAGGACGTTCCTTTTTGAAACGTTTATAGTAGATTTCTTCTATAAATTCCGGTAAGGGAGGCTTTCCACGGCTCTTGCTTGTGGTTGTCTATCTTGCCAAGTTTATTAGGGTTGAGTCCAAGCTCACGAGCCATTTGCACGTGGGCATCCGATAACCTGTGCTTCCTCTGGGCGACGATCCATTTTTCTATCTGGGATTTCTTGATTGCCATATTACTATAGATATTGTATTGACAACATAATTAGCGACAAACATCTATGATATAAATAATCATAATAGTAAGGATCAATAATTTGTATTTTTCCGATTTCATGATGTCGTATTCTAAATTTATTTCCGATTTCTGGTAAATCCCGAA
>JAJPZM010000281.1 GCA_021204335.1 Parabacteroides sp.
GGTTGGGGAAGGTTCGGGGTTGTTTGGGTTCTGTTATCTGATTCGTTTAATTAACTTCTCCGGTTCTCTGCGAGTATCCCAGATATCGGCTATTTGTATAATGCCTTTATTGGTTACATAATATATTAATTTGAAATGATCATATATCAAAAAACCTCGGTAATTGATTTTTCGTTCCTGAAGCAAGGGCTCGGGAGGAGCCAGCAAAGGATTTTCTAACAGGCGTTTTTCATACTCACCTATTCGCCGATAAAAACGTATGGCTATATGTTCCCCGAATAATTCAAGGCATTGGCTGATGATATTGTCTAGCTGTCGTGAGGCTCTGCGAGACCAGCTTATTTGCATAACCAGGGATATTTCTTTTCCATCATATCATGTACCTGCTCACTCGTATAGGTTCGACCAGCGACAATATCATCCTCTGCCTCGTCGATTCGGGCATTGAGTTCTTCCATTGTGTAAGGGGTAAGCCTAGCGTTTACTCCATACGCTGCCATCGGCTCATCCACCTTTGATTGGGAAGGCTCGTTTTCGAGGTTGGGATATTTCTTTTTTTTGACATAGTTTAGTTCCTTTCTGTTGAGTTGTATGTTCCTTTTGACAGAGGTAGTAAATAAAAAGGGTTAGTGCTGTGGAAACGCTGAAATAAATTCCTTTCAAAACCACCTCTCCTCAACCGCTGGTGTCCGTTCCGTTTCGCGGGTGATGGTGGAGAGGAGGCGGAAATGGTGGTGGAGGTGTTGGAAGAGGGCGGGTCGCTCGGTGGCGGAAGTGGTATGCAGGCGGTTGCGCAGGATACGTGCCTGGGCGATGACCTTCTCCTCGTAGTATTCGGTGAGCAGGCTGCGAAGCATCGCTTCGGGCGTAGGGGAAGGATCCAACTCGGGCAACGGGGGAAAGAGGACATCCTCGAGCGAACGAAGGAAACCGGCAAGCACCTGCAACTCCGGCGTGCAACCGGACAAACTCTCTCCGGGGCGGAGCGCAAGGAAATGCAGCAAATCCCTATAATCACTCTCGGCAAAAGACATATCGTCGTCGTTCATCATCCGTTCCAGGAGCGGGGCGGTGGTAGGATAGCGCAGGCAGTAAGCCAGCAGGCGACGTGCACAGAGGCAGCCGGTAGCCGTGAGATGGCGCAGGTAGGTGCGGAAACCGGCTTTCTCCAGGCGGCGGAACAACTCGTCGGGATCCTCGCCCGTGGGGATCGGGGAGAGGCGGATGGTGAAACGGTCGGCACGTTCGCGGGCAATCTTTTCGGCGGCACGACGTCCCGGGGCGTCGCCATCGAGCAGGAGATGCAGGGTGGAGGTGTAGCGTGCGAGGATCTCTGCCTGCCCGTCGGTCAGCGCCGTGCCGCAGAGGGCTATGGTGTTGCTGTGTCCGGCGGTGTGCATGGCGAGCACGTCTTTGTAACCCTCTACCACAAAGGCGAAACCAGCCCGGTGGATCGCTTCGGCGGCGCGGTGGATGCCGTAGAGCGTGCGGCTCTTGTCGAACAGGGCGCTGGCGGGCGAGTTGATGTATTTGGGAGCGTCTGTGTCGGTGACGGGCTGCTGTCCGTTGTCGATGCGTCGTGCCCCGAAACCCGTCAGCCGGCCGTCGGCATCGTAGATGGGGAAGATCAGGCGGCTGCGCATGGTGCGGAAGGCGTCGGGCACGAGTGAGGGCGCCAGTCCGACACCGAAATCGAGCCAGGTAGGGGTGAGCTCGCTGTTGCCCGAGGCGGCGGGGAGGAGGGTGCGGAAGAAGCTATGACACACCCCCTTTCCCCTCTCTAGAGACTGTGTAAAAACATCTTTCAAAAAGATCTTTGACATTTTGTTAAGTAATAGAAAGAAATTAACTTCGGCTATTCAAAAGCATGAGTTATGAACTATCGCAAGTTATCACCAAGAAGCCAGGGGTTCCTGTTCAATAATATAGAAGATTGGGTAAGTGAAGATAATCCGGTCCGATTAATCGACCTGTTGATTGACAGATTATATCAGTCAGCTCCAGATAAGTTCAACTCCAATAAACCAACCGGAAATGATACCGGAGGCCGTAAAGCTTATCCCCCTTACCTGTTTGCCAAGCTCTATCTTTACGGCTATTTAAACCGTATAAATAGTAGTCGCCGCCTGGAAGCCGAATGTCATCGTAACATTGAAGTGATGTGGCTGATGAACAATGAGCGCCCTGATTTTAAAACAATCAGTAACTTCCGAAAAGATCATGGTGAAACCATTCGTTGGTGTTCCCGTTCTTTTAAAAACTTTCTTCGTGAGACAGGCTATATTAAAAATGAAAAAGTCGCCTATGACGGCTGTAAGATAAAAGCCTGTGCCGCCAAAGAAGGTTACACAATGGATGGAATCACCCGTCGGATGTCCAATCTGGAAAAGGAACTGGAAAAATATTTGTCCCTTTTGGAGAAAATAGACACAGAAGAAGATCTTGCCGAAGAAGCCGTCCAACGGGAGAATACCCTGATGGAGAGGATCTCCTCTTTAGAAGAATAACTTCGCCATCTGGAAGAATATAAACTACGTATGGAGAGTGAATCCCGAACCAGTTATTTTCCCAATGGTCCTCAGGCGGTATTGCTTAAGGGACGTTATGGAAGTTATCCGGGTTACAATATCCAAGCGGGTATGGATGCGGCCAACCATATGGTAGTTTCTGCAGATGTGACCGACCATGCCAATGACTGGAATGAACTGTCCGCTAATGTAGAATCCAGTATACAGGAAACAGGCAGTGCACCTCAAATCGTCCTGGCAGATAAAGGTTACGCCAATATCAGCGAGATAGAATCTGTCCACAACCGGGAAGGAGTTTCTCAGGTAGTCGTACCTTTACAAGAAAGTGACCGGCTGAAAAAAGACCGGCTGAACCGTCTTCATTTTACTTATGACAAAGAAAATGACCGGGTGGTTTGTCCTAAAGGTAAAGTAATGGATCTCAAAAACAAGGATTATGTAAACCGGCATGGAAACCATTTCCGCAAATATATGGCACGAAAAACCCATTGCGACAAATGTCCGTTAAAAGAAGTTTGTAACAATTCTTCTAAAACCGGACGTAGTTACTACATTAGTCATAACTCATTTTTAGAATCTTATAAAGAGCAAAGTCAAACAAAAGAGTTTAAGCGCCTGCAGGCAGAGCGCAAAAATATCGTAGAACACCTGTTCGGAACCTTCAGAATGTGGATGGGTAAGATCCCCCTGTTGCTGAAAGGACATTTAAAAGTCCAGACAGAAATCGATATTTATGCAACAGCATACAACTTCAGACGGCTCATTAATCTAGAACCGGTCACAGTTATGCTCGCAAAACTCCAAAACTACCGGTTTGCTTGATGTAAGCTCCTAAAACAGATCTTTTTT
>JAJPZM010000287.1 GCA_021204335.1 Parabacteroides sp.
AACATTCATATGATGTTCAATAAATCAACGGACATCATGCGGATAATCATTTTATGTTTTAACATTCCGTTGATGATCCTGGCGATGAAAAAGATCGGTTTGGCTTCCGGGCCGAAAACGGTCGTGACGTTTGTCCTGATCTCAGTCTTTACCGATACGTTGTCTTATTTCTGCGGAGCGGAACCGCTGGTGGAAAACGATACTTTTATAGCCTGTTTCTATGGCGGTGTGATATTAGGCCTCGGTGTGACGTGTGTCTTTAAAGCGCAAAGTACGAGCGCGGGAACCGATGTGCTGGCCCGTGTCATTGCCAGCAACTCCAATCTGAAAGTAAGTAATATGATCATAGTGCTCGACTCTGCCATCGTCATGTTAGGTCTGATTGTATTCCGGGATTGGGCAGTGCCTTTGTATTCCTGGTTTACCATCTTTGTCTATGGAAAGGTCGTGGAGATGTTCCAGACGGAGAACCCGAACCGTGCCGTATTTATCGTATCGAAGAAAACGCAAGAAATAAAAGACCTGATCGTCGGAAAGATGGGAATGCGCGGAACTTTCCTGTATGGACGAGGAATGTATGAAGGCAAAGAAAGAGAGATCATCTTTACGATTGCAGAGCGCAAGGATATGCCCCGCTTGAAAGATGAGGTGAAGGAGATCGATCCGAATGCCTTTATCTCGACAATGCATGCCAGCAAAGATTCGCCACGTCCGGGGATTTAATTGATAATTATTTCTATCTTTGCCGAACTTTAAACTAACATATAGAGAAAGTAATGCCTAGTATTTCACAACGAGGGGTCGACATGTCGGCTTCTCCCATTAGAAAGCTCGTTCCACTTGCCAATAAGGCAAAAGCAAAAGGTACCAAAGTGTACCATCTGAATATCGGTCAACTTGATTTGCCTACTTCAGAAGTCGCGGTGGAGGCGATGCGCCATATCGATCGTAAAGTGCTGGAGTATTCACCCAGTGAAGGTATTCGTAGTTTTCGTGAGAAACTGGTGAAATATTATGCGAAGTTCAACATTAACGTAGATGTCGACGATATAATTATCACTACCGGTGGTTCCGAAGCTGTGTTCTTTTCCTTTATGGCTTGCCTGGATCCGGGAGATGAGATTATTGTTCCCGAACCTGCTTATGCCAACTATATGGCGTTTGCCATTTCAAGTGGAGCGGTCATTAAAACAGTTCCTTCTTCTATCGATGAAGGGTTTGCGTTGCCTTCGGTTGAACGTTTCGAAGAACTGATCACACCACGCACAAAGGCGATCCTGATCTGTAACCCGAACAATCCGACTGGCTATCTGTACACCCAGAAAGAGATGGATCAGATTCGTGATATCGTGAAGAAATACGATCTGTTCTTGTTTTCGGATGAGGTATATCGCGAGTTTTGTTATACCGGCGCTCCTTATATTTCGCTTTTCATCTGAAAGGGATAGAGAATAATGTAGTGCTGGTCGACTCTGTTTCCAAGCGTTACAGTGAATGCGGTATTCGTATCGGAGCGTTGATTACGAAGAACTAAATGGTAAAGGAAAATGTTATGAAATGGTGTCAGGCACGGTTGAGCCCTCCTCTGATCGGACAGATTATTGCCGAGGCTTCGCTGGATACGCCTGAAGAATATATGCTGGAAGTCTACAATGAATACGTGGAACGTCGTAAATTCCTGATCGACGGGCTGAACCGTATTCCCGGTTGTTATTCCCCGATTCCGATGGGCGCTTTTTATACGGTAGCCAAATTGCCGGTAGACGATGCCGACAAGTTTTGTGCCTGGTGCCTGAGCGAATTCGAATATGAAGGGCAAACGGTGATGATGGCTCTGGCATCCGGTTTTTATACGACTCCCGGGCTCGGGAAAAACGGAGTGCGTATTGCATACGTCCTGAAGAAGGAAGATCTGGCAAAAGCATTAACAGTACTGGCTAAGGCGTTGGAAGCCTATCCGGGAAGAGTTATTTAATTAATAGAGAATAGATGTGATTTGAACTTAGAACTATTTATAGCACGAAGAATTCATTTCAGCAAGGAGGGGGACCGGCAGGTTACACCTCCTGCTGTGCGTATTGCCATTGTTGGTATCGCGCTCGGGCTGGCAGTCATGATTCTTTCGGTGGCTATTGTTATTGGTTTTAAGAAGGAAGTTCGTAATAAGGTGATCGGTTTCGGTTCCCATATACAGATCACCAATTTCGATAATAATAATTCGTTTGAATCGACGCCGATAGCGGTGAGCGATTCTCTGCTTCAAGCGCTGAATGCGTTTCCGGGAATCCGCCATGTGGAGGGATATGCTACGAAACCCGGTATCTTGAAAACCGATTCCGATTTTCAGGGAATCGTGCTGAAAGGTATCGATACCGATTTTGACTGGACTTTCTTTCAAAACAATCTGAAAGAAGGAGAGTTGCTTACCATAAACCCGGATAAAACATCCACCGATGTAATCATTTCCAGATACTTGTCTGATTTGCTCGGGCTTAAACTGGGAGATTCTTTTCTGACCTATTTTGTGCAGGAAGATGTACGTGCCCGCAAGTTTAAGATAACGGGTATCTATGAAACCGGTTTCATGGATTACGACAAATTGTTCGTGCTGGCTGATATCAAGCAGGTTCGTCGCCTGAATGGCTGGGAGAAAGACCAGGTAAGCGGATTGGAGTTGCTAGTCGACGATTACGATCATCTGGATCAGGTGGCAGAAGATTTATATTTCGACCTGGTGGAAAAGCAAGACCGGTTGGGTAATACTTATTATACCCGCTCCATAAAGGAAATGAATCCGATGATATTTAACTGGCTGGACGTACTGGATGTAAATGTCGTGGTCATACTGGTGCTCATTTTTGCCGTTGCCGGATTTACAATGATCTCCGGTTTGCTGATTATAATCCTGGAACGAACGAATATGATTGGTATTCTGAAAGCATTGGGGCAGAGTAATGCTAGCATTCGTAAGATATTTCTTTATATCTCTTTCTTCCTGATCGGAAAGGGGATGCTGTGGGGGAATGTGATCGGCATTGTTATCTGCCTGATCCAAGCTCATTTCCATATTATAACCCTTGATCCGTCTACGTATTATCTGGATGCGGTGCCTATCGACCTGAATATATTTTCACTGGTTTTATTGAATGTCGGGACACTCGTCTTGTCGATGCTGATGATGCTCGGACCTTCTTATCTGATTACAAAGATCGATCCGGCAAAGAGCATCCGGTTTGAGTAACTTTTATTTATTGCCCAGCCGGAAGGTATAATCGTTTTTCCCTCTGAACATCCGGTAAATTCTTATGTATAAATTAAATGATTATCCGCATAATGTCCTATTATAAATTCTGGATTTGAAGTC
>JAJPZM010000475.1 GCA_021204335.1 Parabacteroides sp.
TTTTACCGAAATAAACAATAGCTAAAGGGGCTATCCACTTTTTGGACAGCCCCTTGGCTGTTCATAGCATTAGCATTAGCGGTCTACTCATTCTGATTATACAAGCAAATGTTTGGTTAGGTCAAATAATTTATAAACAAAAAATCTAAGACTAAAATAAAATAAAGTTCATTTGTTCTAATGCTATTTTAATTAACAATCACTTAATAATGATGTCAAAGCAATAACTATCCATTCAAACCATCATTACCTCTCTATCATTGAGATATGCGAATTTACTACTCAAAAACGTGACTTTTATTTCGCATATAAGGTATTTTACTCCCCGTTTATTTCTTATTCTCATATTGTCCACCCACTTCTTTCGCATACAGGCAACATTCTTACCACCACACACAGGTTTGTTGCGCTTTCCGAAACAATACGCTTCGTTTATTGTTTAATTAATGAACATATATATTTTAAAAGGGAGAATTGGCAAATGAATGCAGATATATTAAACACAAACCTGATCGAAGTGATGAAAAATAAAATACCTGATGGGGTAAACCTGGCGAATACCCTGATGGATATTCTTTATATCGGAAAGGAGGCCGTATACCGCAGATTACGCGGAGAGGTTCCTTTCACCCTCAATGAAGCCTCCATCATATCAAAAAAGCTGGGCGTTTCACTGGATCAGATCGTTGGCATAAGCTATACGAATAACGCGATGTTCGACCTGAATCTAATTCATTATTCAGATCCTATCAAGACGTACTACACAATGCTTGGACACTATGTAAAACTATTCGAGTCGCTTAGAGATGATCCGAGCGCCGAGGTGAGTACCGCTTCTAATATGATTCCGCAAACTTATTACCTGCAATATGAAAACTTGTCTAAGTTCCGTTTATTCAAATGGATGTACCAGAATGAGAAAGTAAATTGTGTAAAGTATTTTTCAGAGTTGAATATCCCGGATGAGTTGAAGCAGACACAAAAAGCATTCGCGGAAGCAACCCAGCATATACAGACTACGCATTATATCTGGGATAGCATGATATTCTATTATCTGGTAAACGATATAAAATACTTTGCCAGCATCCATCTTATTACAGAAGATGAGGTGACCAAATTGCAGGACGAGCTTCTACGTTTACTGAACGACCTGGAAGGTATAGCATCCAGAGGGAAATTCGATACGGGAAAAGATATATGCATATATATATCCAATATCAATTTCGAGGCGACTTACGGCTATATGGAAACATCCAATATGGAAATGAGCCTGATCCGTATATTCTCGATCGACTCGATCACATCGAAGGATAAAGAGATGTGCAGGCACATGAAAGACTGGATATTGTCGCTGCGCAAGTTCTCGACGATGATTTCCGAAAGCGGCGAGATGCAACGGATACAATTTTTCAAGAAGCAACGGGAAATTGTGGAGAATATGTAATAACCGGCATGGGTTTATATGTTACTATATCAAAAAGGGCGGAAATCCGGAAATGGATGACCGCCCTTTTTCTATAGCATACGGATCGTATTATTTGTCGAGTTTAGCGCAAATCAGTTCGGCTGCCTTCTTGCCACTCATCAGCATACCGCCGAAGATAGGGCCCATACGGAAGCTGCCGCTTACACCGTTAGCTGCCATACCTGAGACGAACAGTCCCGGATAGATTTCCTTCGTGTTCTCTACAGTAGTCTGCTCGCCCAGCTCCACGTTCAGCGAACGTTCGCCGATGACACCGCCGGTCGGTGTATTCAGCTTGATGTCGTTCTTGCGGGCAACGGTGCGTGCCACTTCGCAATCGTGTCCTGTTCCTTCCAGTACGGCTTTAGCCATAATGGTCAACGGGTCGACATGCATGCCTTCGCGGATAACCGGAGCCCAGTTTACAACTACGCCGGCTACGGCATCGTTATGGAATACCACGTCTTCTACCGAATAGCAGTTGAAGATGGTTGCTCCCGCTTTTGTAGCCTGGTAAATCAGGGCAGAAGTGGTATGCACAGAGTCCATGATATAGGTGCCGTTGCCGGCCTCTTTATACGTAACACCCAGTTCTTTTACAATCGGCATTGCTTCTTCCTGCACTACGATATCGTTGAACATCATGGCACCGCCCCACATACCTCCGCCTGGAGCCAGCTTACGATCGAAAAGAGCCACTTTCTTTCCGGCCTTAGCCAGGTAATAAGCGGCTACGATACCGGAAGGGCCACCACCTACAATAGCCACATCGATTGACAGATTACTCTTTAGCTTTGCAAAATAAGAGTCAATAATCCCTGTTGAAACAATTTGTTCCATCACAATAATAATTAGAGTTTAAACATCGGAGAGCACATAGAGGTAAAGCTCTCTTTTATTCAGCAATTCTACCGATTCTCCCTTCACGGCATTACCCGGGCAGGTTCTATGGGTATAATCTCAGCCTGCATATTGAGGCACCCCTATGATAAGTCGACGACAAAGATAGTAAATTATCCGAAATGTGGCGGACGCTTGTTTATTTTCCTTTCAACAAAGTCTTTAATAAACTGGACTGTTTCGTCTACACCCAGCACAGATATGTCGATAGAGAAATTATAGGAAGAAGCAACTCCCCATTCTTTATTGGTATAATAGTTATAGTAGGCGGCACGCGATTTGTCGGTTTTCGTCATCAGTTCTTTAGCCTGTTCCACGGTGATATTCTGCCTTTCCAGAATACGCTGGATGCGGTGTTCGGGCGTTGTATGGATAAAGAAGCTCAGGCAATCGGGATCGTCGCGCAAGATATAGTCGGCGCAACGCCCTACCAGCACGCAGGATTGTTCGGCAGCCAGTTTACGGATGGCGTCGCTCTGAAACTTAAACAGTCCGTCGTTGGAGAGAATGTCGTTGTAGGGAGTAAACATCCCCATATAGGAATATCCCATCGTAAAAGCGTATGACAATCCGCTCGAAGCCCGTTCGTCCGCCTTTTCAAAAAACTCTTCGCTCAACCCGCTTTCTTTTGCGGCTACCGCCATCAGTTCCTTATCATAATAAGCAATACCCAATGCTTTCGCCAGCTTCTGTCCCACTTCGCGACCACCGCTGCCAAACTGACGGCCAATGGTCAATATGATTTTATTATCCATAAGTTAGTCTGTATTTTCTTTAAAGAGAACTTCTTTCTGATCAAATATTATACACTCAATCACAGTAAGTAATTCCGGCACATTGTCTTTCACTATACGATAAATTATATCTGCATCAACATTAAAATATTGATGAGCAATGATATCTCTTAACCCCATTACACTTCTCCAATCAATAGAAGGATATTTAGGAAAAAGTTCTTTATCTGTATATTTATCGATATTCTTTATGGCTTCACCTAC
>JAJPZM010000480.1 GCA_021204335.1 Parabacteroides sp.
GAATTGGCCGCATAACAAAAAAAAGAAGGCATCCTTTTAGGACACCTTCTTTTTACTTCTGTATAGGACAGGTTATTGCGTGCGTTCAGCTCCTGGGCTTCGGCCTGTGCTAGTTGCGCCTTGGCCGCGAGGAATGTGTTTTCTGCTGTTTGCAGGCTGAAATCGGAAACAACCTTTTGTGCGTTCAGTTCCTTGTTACTGTTGAAGGTCAGTTCGGCGGTAGCCAGTGCAGCACGTGCTGCTTCTACATTGGCGGTTGCGGTCTTGAGTGCTGCCTTATAAGGCACCTGGTCGATGACGAAAAGTAGCTGCCCACGTCTTACTTTCTCACCTTCCGTTACGTAAAGTTTTTCGATAGTACCCGAAACCTGCGGGTAAATGTCGATGTCTCGCCGCCCGCGTATGGTCGCCGAATAAGACGACGAAAGTTCCTTATCCTCGAGGGCAACTTTCATTAGTGCGTATGAGGGTTTTACCTGTGCATCCGGAGCTTGTTTACAGGATGCCATCCACATTGTACAACCGACAATCCCTATCAGTCGTATCCAATTCTTGCTTACTCTGTTCATATTTTTCACTATTAAAAACTACGGCAAATGTAGAAGAAAGGAACAGAGAGATGATACCCTATTTTCCTCTAAGGATGTCTTATTTTCCACCATTCGCCTTTCCTGCCCCCGCTTTATGCAGTAAAGAGCGATTTGGAACATTAAAGACGTGAAATAGAACATCTTACTTATCCTGTTATTCGCCAAATTTGCAGAAACAAAATGAGAAAATATGGATAATAGCAGCATTAAAACCGTCGGCATAGAAGATTTCAAAGCCTACAAGCACATCACCGATTATGTGGACGATGACTTTGCAATAGTGAATAGTTTGGAGGGAAGCCCTACCGGCAATGGTACGATAAGATTGAACTGTTTCTTACTTGCTTTTTGCATGGAAGGATACATTCAGCTCGACATAAACAACAGGACTTATCAGTTGGAGAACGGCGATTTGCTGCTCGGCCTTCCCAATACCATTATCAGCCATACGATGCTGAGCCCCAAGAACAAAATCAGGTTTGCCTGCTTTTCGAACAGTTTCCTGCAACAGATTGTCAGAATAGAGAAAAATACGTGGAATACCGCTATTTATATCCATAATAACCCAGTGACGCATGTCGGTGAAGACCAATATGGTATATTCGACCATTATAAAGATTTAATCGCAGCTAAGATTAACGATACTCCCCATTATTATCATAAAGAGGTCATGCGATATCTGTTCTCGGCACTTTTTTGTGAAATGTTGGGGGCACTCGGCGAAGAAGCCAAGAAGGAAGAAACTTCTCTGCCGGAGGAAGGAATAAAACAGGCAGATTATATTCTTCGGAAATTCATTGAAAAGGTATCGGAGGACAATGGCATGCACCGCTCGGTCTCCTACTTTGCCGATGCCTTGTATTACAGTCCTAAATACCTGTCGAAAGTCATCAAAAAAAACATGTGGCAGAACCCCGTTGGAGCTAATCAACGAGAATGCTATCGAACATATCAAATACAGGCTGAGACACTCCGAAAAGTTTATCAAAGAGATTGCCGAAGAATTCAACTTCCCCAACCAGTCTTTCTTCGGAAAGTACGTAAAAGCGCATACCGGCATGTCGCCGGCACGCTATCGGGATGGGACGGAAGAATAATGTCAGGATACACTTCCCTGCATACGATATTCATTCGGAGAGACGCCTACGCATTTTTTGAATAAGCGGGTGAAATGTTGTGGATATTTGAACCCCAGCTCGTATGCGATCTCACTGATGGATTTACTAGTGTCGAATACTTTTTCTTTTGCCGTATCGATCAGGTATAATTGGATATGTTCTTGTGCCGTCTTTCCTGTTTCTTTCTTAATCAAGTCCCCCAAATAGTTGGCAGACAGATGCAACTGATCCGCACAATATTGAACGGAAGGCAGCCCGATTGTCAAAGGCTTGTCCGACTGGAAATAGTCGTTCATTATCTTCTCGAATTTGGTCAGCGTATCCTTATTTACATTCTCACGGGTAATAAACTGGCGATCATAGAAACGCAGGCTATAGTTCAATAACAGTTCGATGTTGGAGACAATCAGCATCTTGCTGTGTTTATCGATTCCCCGGTGAAGCTCCAGTTCGATATTCTTGAGGCAGTCTATTACGATATGGCGCTCCTGCTCCGACAAATGGAGAGCTTCGTAAACCTCATACGAAAAGAAGCTGTAATTCTTTATATTACGTCCTAATGTAGTACCCTTGATCAGATCCAGATGAAAGAGCAAAACCCAGCCTTTCGGTTGGATTATTTCTCCGTTATTATCTACGCCGACAACCTGCCCGGGAGCCGTAAAAACCATTGTTCCATCTTGATAATCGTAGTAATTGCGGCCATACATCAGATCGCCGCATTTCACTTCTTTCAGAAAGACAGCATAAAATCCATAACTATAACGTGCCCGTTGTGTTGGCGGAGTATTTGAAAAGTCGATGACACTAACCAACGGATGCAACGTTTCCTGATTCATCCGATCATTGTATTGATAAATATGATCCAATTTAATAATCTCCGACATACGCTTATTTTATTTTGTTCCAAGGCAAAGTTAATAGATTATTGTTTTCCTTTTTCACTCTTCCTTGTAAATCGGTAATAATGGTATGTTTCTCCGTAAAATGTATACCTTTGTTCGGTAAACTCTAATAAATTATGATAAGTATCCGACCAATTCTACATAATAAAAAGCAATTTCTGGATCTGCTTCTTTTGGCAGATGAACAGGAATCCATGATCGATCGCTATCTGGAACGCGGAGATATGTTTGTTTTATATGACGATAATGAAACAAAGTCCGCATGTGTCGTAACCCGGGAGGATGAAGGTGTTTATGAATTAAAAGTATAGCAACCTATCCCCGGTTTCAACAACAAGGATACGGAAGGAAATTAATAGAATACATCCTAGAGCATTACAAAGACCATTGTCATACAATGCTTGTAGGTACAGGAGACAGCCCATTGACTATCCCCTTTTACAAAAGTTGCGGATTTGTTTATTCGCATCGTATCCCCAATTTCTTTACTGATAACTACGATCATCCCATGTATGAAGATGGCAAGCAATTAGTTGATATGATCTATCTAAAAAAATGTATCCGACATCTTTGTAACATAAGCTATCTTCTATAAATTGTACTCTTTTTCCTTTTGCAAAAATAGAGTATCCCAAACAGGTAGAAGATAGATAAATTACGGTTACATTATTGAATTTGTATATAAATAGCTATTTACATTAAGATTTCCAAAATAGCTTTTCTATCC
>JAJPZM010000267.1 GCA_021204335.1 Parabacteroides sp.
AACAAGATAGAATACTTTGGGCGGATGATGAGATTGATTTGTTGAAACCTCATATCCTGTTTTTGCAGGATAAAGGGTATGAAGTAATTCCGGTTATCAGCGGGCAGGATGCCATTGATTGTTGCAGGGATCAATCGTTCGACATCATTTTCCTGGATGAGAACATGCCCGGTCTGACCGGCCTGGAAACGCTAGCGCAGATCAAGGAAATCAACCCGAACGTGCCTGTTGTCATGGTTACCAAAAGCGAGGAAGAAAGCATCATGAACCAGGCGATCGGGAATAAGATCGCCGATTACCTGATCAAGCCGGTCAACCCCAACCAGCTGCTTCTTTCCATTAAAAAGAACGTGCACAAAAACGTAATTATATCGGAAACGACAACCGTCGGCTACCAGCAGGAATTCAACCGCATCGACATGCGTATCAACGACTCGCTGACCACCGACGAGTGGATGGAACTTTACAAGAAACTGGTTTATTGGGAACTGGAGCTCGAAAGCAGCCAGGTGCCGATGACCGATATGCTGCGCATGCAGAAGGAAGAAGCCAACAACGCTTTTGGCAAATTCGTAAAGAAAAACTATGTGAACTGGATACAGAACCCGGCCGACCGTCCGCTGATGAGCCCCGACCTTTTCAAGAAAAAGGTATTCCCGTTGCTGGATAACGACAAAAAGGTTTTCTTTATCCTGATCGATAACTTCCGCCTCGACCAGTGGCGCGTAGTCAAAGACCTGCTTGCCGAATATTTTACGTTCGACGAAGGATTGTATTACAGCATCCTTCCCACCACTACGCAGTATGCCCGCAATTCCATCTTCTCCGGTCTGATGCCTTTGCAGATCGAACAGATGTTTCCCGATTTATGGGTGGACGAGGAGAGCGAAGAAGGCAAGAACCTGAACGAAGCGCCGCTGATACAGACGCAGATCGACCGTTTCCGCAAGAAATATACCTTCTCTTATGATAAGGTACACGATTCGCAATACGGAAAAAAGCTGCTCAACATGATCTCGTCACTGACACACAACCAGCTGAATGTCGTAGTACTGAACTTTGTCGATATGCTATCGCACGCCCGTACCGAGATGAAGATGATCCGCGAACTGGCTCAGAGCGAAGCGGCCTACCGCAGTCTGACACGCTCCTGGTTCCAGCATTCCACCACCCTGGAGCTTTTCAAACGCATCTCCGATAAAGGGTACAAGGTGATCGTGACGACCGACCATGGAACGATCCGCGTCAACAACCCGATCAAAGTAATTGGCGACCGGAATACCAATACCAACCTTCGCTATAAGGTAGGTAAAAATCTGAACTACAATCCGAAAGAAGTATTCGAGATCCGCGATCCGGAAAAGGTAGGCTTGCCTTCTCCCAACTTAAGCAGCAAGTATATCTTCGCCATGAACGATGACTTCTTTGCCTATCCGAACAACTACAATTATTACGTCTCTTACTATAAGAACACATTCCAACATGGGGGTATTTCAATGGAAGAGATGATGGTGCCGTTTATTACGATGATCCCAAAATAGTTGACGGTTGACAGTTGACAATTGACAATTAGGTTATATCTTTGCGGGCATATCAATAATCGACAGACAGTATGAGCGTAATCAAAATTGACAGTTTAGATACGATCCGTCAGGCAGCCAAAGAATTTATTGCCGGAATGGACGACCGTACCGTTTTTGCTTTCTATGGAAATATGGGTGCCGGAAAGACTACCTTTATCAAAGCGATCTGCGAAGAACTGGGTGTGGAAGACGTGATCAATAGCCCGACATTCGCCATTATCAATGAATACCGCAGCGAAACGACAGGCGAACTGATCTACCATTTTGACTTTTACCGTATCAATAAGATAAGCGAGGCGGAACAGATAGGAACCGAAGATTACTTCTACAGCGGCGCCCTCTGTTTCATCGAATGGCCGGAAAAGATCGAAGAACTGCTTCCCGGTGATGTCGTTAATGTAACGATCAGCGAGAATGCGGACGGATCACGAACCGTAGAAGTGAAGTAAGCCTATGGAACCGACCGATTATTTTATGTTAGCCATCTTCATGGCTCTGGGTGCTTTCTCCCTGGTTGCCGCCATCTTTAACTTCGACTGGTATTTCGAAACCAGCGGAGCTTCTACCTTTGTCAACAAATTCGGAAGGAAAGGGGCACGTATATTTTATGCTGTGTTGGGGCTGGCGCTCATAGGCTGTGGAGTGCTCGGGTTGATCTATTGGTAAAACTTCTTTACGGTAAAAGGCAGCCGATAGGAAAGAACCTTGTTCTCTTTTGTGATTATATCAACCAGCAATTCGTATTCGCCCGGATCGGAAGGGGCCCGGACCTGGCTTTTTAAATACTCTTTGCCTTGTGTGAGCCCCATTGGATAATAAAAGAATCCTTTGCTCGTCACATTTTCTTTTTTTATTCCCCTCGTCGTAATAGACAAGGCGCCTTCGAGGGCACCGAATGTCACAGCATTGGTCTGCCAGGGCTTGAGAAACTCTACCGACTTGATTTGCTGAGGCGAGAGCATATCGAGCGCTTCCTGCAATTCCATTCGTACTCCATCCACTAAAACAGGAGTACCGCTTGTTTCTCCGCTATGAACAGCCGATATTCCCCTTGAACTCTTTAATATCGGTATAGGCCTTTGTCCTTCCGCCGTAGGAGAATAGACTATATTCACTCCCGGCATATCCTCAATTATATCTTCCAGCCGGGAATAGTTCCGTTCATCTATCGTTTCCTCATCTATATGGTTCATTTTGTAGAACTTTTCCGTAGAAATATACTTTTCCTGCTTGCTACGGGCCTTTACAGTAATTTCGGGCATAATATAATCCCGGTTGCCAGCCTCATCTACCTGATAAAAGAAACTGGTGCTGTCCCGGTAACCGGCAGTTGTTTCCGCATATTTCCGGCGGATATGGTTCTGGCGGAAAGGATTGGTGACCGGCGGGAATGTCTCATCATCGGGTATATATTTATAAAAGTCGGCTTTGCCCTTCCAGGGATGTGCCTGCAAAAAGAAATGGCTGCCCTCGGTAAAGTCTGAGACGGGAATTGAGTAACGTCCTTGCTCCGAAACCATCCCTTCATTTACCTCATTCGCTTCGGCATTGTAAGTAACAATCGTTCCCCCTTTCAGAGGTTTATCGCTTTGGTGTGTTACTTTGCCGGTGAATAGCTGCATCGTTTCCGGTTGATATGCATATTTGAAATCTTTCTGAATTACGTCAGGTAAATGGAAGTGGGTCAGACAGGTTGTTCTCATCCAAGCCTCCACTTCTTTTAAAACATCCCTAGAAGAACTTGTTAAATAAGTTGACGGGAAAGGGACAGGCGATGCAAGCTCGCTCCCCAACTCCGACTGTATGATAGCCGAAGAAGCCGGCTGGTTACTTTTCACAACACGACAATAAAGGTGTATATCATCCTGTAATCCGTTCTGTAATCGAAGTACTTCATTGGCTTCATATTCTTTCTTTTCCAGTGAAAGCGCTGGCTGTGTATTCCTTTTCCAAAGAGCCGTTTGGGCAATTATATCTCCTTCTTCATTCGTTAGGAAAAGAACGAACAGTGCATCTTCCACTCCTTCCGCAGAAAGAATACCGGAACGTTGTTTCTCTGTGAGGCTGATTTCTTCCAGCCCCATACCGGAATAATAGACAAAGAGACGTTCTTTCCCTATCGGCTCTTTCGTTGAAAAAACTTTATAATAAATCTTGTTTCGATTTATGGTCGCCTGCAATGTATGTCCCTCAGCCCGCTCTGGCAAAGGGAAAGAGAAATGTTCTCCCTGGTTGCTGACTGAGAGATGAAACTGATCGCCTTCTTTCGGATGCAGACGGATCGTCTGCAAGCTTGAAGAAAAGGTTACGCCCCGGGTCACCGTATCCGTATGATTGAGTATATAAAAAGAAGCCGGTAACGGGCTGCCCTGGCCGTCGGTCAGATAAACCGTTAGATTCTGGGTTTCTCCGTTCACCCATTGTCCTCCTTCCGGAAAGAAAGAGCATCTTACTCCCGGCGCCTGTTCTGAAGCGGCAAGCATCGGATATCCTATCGGTATTTCCACAACCGGATAAGTTGTCGGACTGAAATTCTGCATCAAACGGGTATAGGCTCTCAAATAAAAGACAGGTTCCAACCAGAAATGTTCCAACTGGATCTGGAATGAGACAGCCTTTCCCTGTATACACCTGACTTTCTTTCTCAACAGTACCGAATCCTAATTATTGAATAATTCTACATATATATATTCGCTTAACGCTCTCTGTTTCTCACCTGCACCAAGCAACTGCGCGGAAACAGTTACCGTATCGCCTATATTATAAAACGAATTATCAATCGAAAGGTAAACACGCTCTCCGGGAAGTTCGATCATTTGTGCGTTAAGCTGACACAAAAAGAACAGCAGCATGATATAAGCAAGTGAACTTTTCATCTGGGTATAATTTAAACTGTGGTATAGCGCCTTGGCTTTAATTCTTGCAATGATAACTATTTTGTTACATATTTCCTGTTTACCGTTTGTTCTTTTTGAGAAAAAGAAAGGCTGTATTTCTCTTATTGAGAAACCTGAACTAATGCCAAGAGCTGCATTTGCTCCCATTTATGTATTCTCTGATGGTGTGTTTCAATTATGGGCGTTTTGGCAGGGAAAATGCTGCGACGTGCTATTGATGTATCATCGCTAAGTAATAAATATTGAATCATTCTTATTGCGGCTTTAATTATTATCGTATATTTGTTGTGCATTTCATAGCCAAAGGCGGGGAAACCTGCCAATTTTCGTGGCGGGCATTTTTATGTCCGCTTACGTGCATTCTATATGACGGTTCCGTACCCTCGTGTAGAATGTTAATGCATCTACTATGCCTTTGGCGTGAAATGCAACGGGACAGGCGGAACCGCTCTTATATTCCAGAAAATCTTCGCCTTTACATCTAATATCAATAGTTATGGAAACAGATTTGTTAACTGTTCAACAAAGCGCGGAGATTCTCCGGATCGCTAAAAACCCGTCTCCCCTTTCCGATGAAGAGCTGAAGGATTTCTATCTCAAATTTGCCCGTATTATAAATCCGAGTGCATGTTCCTCCAATCGTAATGATTTTGAAGTATTAAACATTCTCTACAAAGACCTGAAAAGAAACCTTGGAATGCTTTGTAAATATACGCAACATGCCTGGGACGAAGGAATACCGGAGATACAGACGGCTTGCGGAGTTTATCTTGTACAGGATAGCATACAAAGAAAAGAACGGTTACAAATAAACGCTTCTTTAGGGAAACACTTACAATTCCTCGCCCAGATGGCATCCAGTAGTTCGGTTGCCAGAAAGATACACGCGGAATACACCCGCCATTCTATTAATGTAAACTATCTTTTAAAGCAAATGGCGAATGATAAAGAGCCTAATTGAATGAACTGATCTTACCCAAAACGAGTGTTTCAGATATTGGCAGTTCTGGAAGAAAAGACTTACGTTTTTTCCTTGAAAACTGCGCGGCTTTTACCCTATAACGTAGCGGGTTGCGGGCTATAGGGTAGCGAAGTGCTACTCTTAAGGGTACGAGCCGGCACTATATAGGGAAGAAAGCGGGACCATAGTGTCATGCCTGCCGGCATGAGTGTCCCGGATGACCAAAACAATAGTGCTGCACTCCGCTAAAACAGCCTTCTACAGAATGATTCCAACTTTAGGTGTCAGCCTTCACCGCTTTCAATCAATTGGGATATAGTGAATTATACTGACAGGGGAATTGCTTTAGTCTTTTTTAGGGGAAACTCGGCAGAGTGTCCTAAACGACCATCCGTTAAGAGACGGACAGGCATCGGATAACAAACGGATAGGTACCCGTTTTTAAAGGTCTGGTGTTTTGAAATGTTAAGTCCTTAGTTTTGATTTCAAAATAAGGGACTTCTGAGTTTAAAAGACCGGTCTTTTTTTCGGCTGATCTGCATGACTCGGCTGAAAGCAACAGGGTTCAGCGTATCTTTTTATTTATTAGTTTATTACAAGGAAAATGAAACATGAAGGCTAGGTATTGAAGTGATAGTGAGAGAGCCGGTTTTGGCAAGGTCGAATGGTTCACAATAATACGAAAGTAGGGACTGAGTAATCCAAAGCTTACTACACCTTGGGTTAGTTCATCCCTACTTAACTGTTAGTTATTCGGTACCCACCAGTATGATACCGCCGTCGGGCCTGATTTCCAGCAGGCATTCACCGTTTGCTTTGACGGACGATTCGGAGAGACGGGGTGAGCGGTCTTTATTATCATCGTATTTCGTTACCTTCTGTCCGGCAAGCATGGGGAGCGTTACTTTCAGCTTTAACGGTTCCTTGCCTGCGTTGATGCCGGCTGCATACCATGTATCAGCGTGGCGGCGTGCCAGCACACAGTATTTGCCGGGATAGCCGTCGATGAAACGAACCTCGTCCCATGTGGTCGGGATCTGCTTCATGAAATCGATTTCGAAAGCAGGAACGTCTGTCAGGTTGTTGGGGGCAATGGCAAAGTTCTGCACTGCGCTTTGGTAAAGTACGGCAGTGGCCAGTTGGAAAATGTCGGTGGTGATACGGGCTGTTCCGCCATCGTTCGTGCGGTTATAGCGTTTGTTTAATAACGTTCCGCCGAAATCCATACTTCCTACGGCATTGCGGATAAACGGATGAAGGCAGGCGTTGAATGCTTCGTTGTCGCTGAAATGCTGGCTGAAAATCAGATTTTCGGAAGCCAGTACCGCTTCGCTTCCCACATAATTCGGATACATGCGCTCCCAGCCTCGAGGCAACGTGCAACCATGGAAAATAACCATCAGCCCATGAGCGTTGGCATCAGCCAGGATATCTTCGTAGAGTTTCATCGTTTCCTGTTTGTCTCCGCCGAAGAAGTCTACTTTCATCCCTTTTACACCCTGTTCCTGCAACCACTTCATCTCTTTCTGCCGGGCGAGCGAGGTAGACATGCGCTGCTTGGGACCTTGCGGGGCATCGCTCCAGTAGCCGTTGGAGTTGTACCAGAGGAATACGCCTACATTCTTACTTTTGGCATATTTGATCAGTTCCGCCATCCGTTCGTAACCGATACGTGTGTCCCACCAGTTATCGATCAATACATATTCGTAGCCCAGTGCGGCCGACAGGTCGATATATTTCAGCTGGTCGTCGTAGTTTATGCTTTCATCCTGCCACATAATCCAGCTCCAGGTAGAACGGCCGAACTTATAATCCTGCGAAGGTTCATACAGCGGTTTGACTACATCGAATGGAACGGTTGTTTCTACGATCGGTTTCAGATTGTCGCCGACGGTGATCGTGCGCCAGGGCGTTTCTCCCGGCAAAGCCAATCCGGCTGTAGCCGTACCGATGCCGTTGTTTTCTCCCGGATGGGGGAAGGCGATCGTGTATAATCCCTCTTTGGTGCCGTCGCTCAGATGGGAAGCGCAATACCGGCTGCTTACACCCGTTTCGGACACAAGTACCCAATTGTCGTCTATATGAAACAGACAGGGGAATGTGTAACCCAATTGATATTTGGAGATCATACCGACAGGTTCGTCGGGCGTGTATTCTTCCTCATAACTGGGCTTCGTACGTTCCCAGCCAATCATGGGCGTTGCCTGCGGACACATAAAAGTGGTCGTCTGTTGCGGAAAGTCGAATCCGGTCGCTTCCTGCTCGACGACCAGGCAGGCCGTATGTCCATATTGAGGGAAAGCATAGCGGAAAGCAATGTCGTTATTGCTTACCTGGAAGATGATGTCCATTTTCTTTTGGGCGGCATTCTCGAAAGAGCAGACCGGCTTGTTGGCTTCGTAACGGACTTCAGATGTTTTACTGCGGTTCAATGTATAACGTTCGTCTATCTGTTCCGCCTTCTGACCGGCAAGTCTCATCCGGTTGCTGAAATCGCCGATGTTTGTAACGACTCCTAAGGGCGATTCTTCGATAACCGTTTTATCTTTATAAGTGACTGCATAAACCGGCTTTCCTTTTTTTCAGGGAGACGGTTACTTTTAAGTTTTTGTCGGGCCCGCTGACTGTCGTTTCCTGTGCGAACAGGGAAGAAGCGGCAAGCAGCGCCGACAGGACAATAACTAATTTCTTCATATTGTTCTAACTTTTGATGAATAAAAAACTTTCGTCTTGAAAGGATAAGGGGCGTGCCGTTGACCATTTTATGACACGCCCCTCTGTTTACTATGAATCTGTGTAAGGTTTAGTATCCCGGATTCTGTGCCAGATTCGGATTCTTATCGATTTCCGCTTTCATGATCGGCAACCAGTACATTTTACTGTCGAAAATACGGTCTCCACCAACGTCGCTTCTCAACGGGCTGACTTCATATGTTTTATGTCCGTCGGGATATTTCTTGATTGTTACGGCATGAACCGTACGTCCCAGGTATTTAGGACCTTCCTTCCAGCGGCGCACGTCGAAGTAACGGTGTTCCTCGAATACCAGTTCGATGCGGCGTTCGTGCTTGATGGCTTCCAGCAGTTGTTCGCCCGAAGCGGTGATATGCGGCATGGTAGCCCGGTCGCGGATGACGTTTACGGCATCGCGGGCACCGGCTTCGTCGCCTGTATGGTAGAGGGCTTCTGCCAGGTTGAGGTATTGTTTGCCCAGACGGAGCCAGATCCAATTCTTCTTATTCGGGAAGTTCCATGAGTTGTCGGCATAGCTTTCGTCGATGAATTTCTTCAGGTTGTAGCCGGTCATGGATGTATTCCAGTTCTCTACGCCATATTTCGAGTCTTTTCCGCCTGTACCGGTTTCATTGCCGGCGGCATCCACGTCCCAGTATGTTTCGAGGGTGCGGTCTTTAAACGAAGCGCCGTCATACAATACGGTGGCATAGAAACGCGGGTCGCGGTCTTTGTAAGGATCGGCGGCATGCTGCGGGTTGCTCCAGTCGAAAGTCGTACCGTCGGTTAATTCGTAGTCGTCGACAAGCTCTTGCAGAGGGCAGTTGCCTCCCCATCCGCCAAAGCCGTTTGAGAAGTTCCACTGTTCCAGGCTCGACAGGTTTTCTCCCAGATTGCTGGCCGTTCCCATGCGGGCAAACAGGACTTCTTTGTTGGAAGAAGTGGCATCCAGGAAGATGCTCTGATAGTTTTCCGACGGGTCGCTGTAATTATTGAATAAAGCATATCCGTTGCCCAAGGCTGCATCGATAGCCGCTTTGGCAGCATCCGCCGCTTTTTTCCAACGGTCGGGGTCGGGAGAGGTATAGCCTACTTCTTCCTTTTCCACATTTTCGTTCATTAACGGGCTGGCAGCATACAACAGGATGCGCGATTTCAATGCCAGGGCGGCCACGCTTGTTGCCCGTCCGTAGTCGTCGCCGCTATAAGTGGCGGGCAGTTCTTCGGCAGCTTGCGTCAGTTCGTCTACCATGAAATCGACACATTCTTTATAAGTGGCGCGTTTGAGGCCTAATAACTCGTCCGCATCATTCAACGTGAAGCTTTTAGTGATCAACGGCATCGCTCCCCAACGGGTGATCAGGTCGTTGTATTCCAGCGCCCTTACGAAACGTACTTCTCCTTTCAGGCGGTCGCGCAATTCTTCGTCGGTAAACGGTGCATCGTCGATCCGTTCAAAGAAGATGTTGCAGTTGGATATGTTTCCCCATTTGGTTTCCCAGGAGCGGTTGTCCCAACCCCACCAGGCGCCGTTCATACGTTCGAGGTCGGTCGGGCTGACGCGTGCGAAGTTGATTACCTCACAGCCACGCAACCAGGTCAGTTCCGTTTCGTCGACAGCCGAACTCTGCATGGATTCTGTCCAGCCATGTCCGACCTGGTTGTAACGGGAGTTGACAAACCCTTCGACGAGTGCGGGATCGCTCCATAAGTCGTCTTCTGATATTTCCGTCAACGGTTTCTTGTCCAGCATATCGGAGCAGGAAGGAAATACCGATGCGCAGAATAAGCTTATTGCTATGTATTTTATATATGTTTTCATGTTCTTCAGGTATTAAAATGTAACGTTTACTCCAAAATTGAATACTTTAGATTGCGGTGTGTTCCATGCTACCCAGCCCTGGCTGTTTTCTTCCGTTTCCGGGTCGATGTTCTTGATGCCGGTAATGGTCAGCAGGTTGTATCCGCTCAGAGAGAAACGGACATTGCTTAGGAAAGTGCCGGCCAGCAGGCTCTTGGGCAATGTGTATGAGAGTTCGACGCTTTTCAGACGCAGATAGGAAGCATTGTTCAACCAGAACGAGTTGCGGAAGTCGCCGACACCCGTCACAGTGGCGTCGTAGTTGTAGGTACGCGGATACTTTGCATTGATGTTGTCTTCCGTCCAGCGGTTGTCGTAGAAATCTTTTGTAAAGTTACCGATTGTTCCGGCTTCCATAAAGGTATATTGCCATACCTGGGCTGTTCCCTGAAATAACATGCTCAGACTCCAGTCCTTGTAGGTGGCGCCCAGGTTGATGCCATACATGATACGGGGAATAGCCGGCTTGTCCTGACGAACTTTGTCGGAACCGTCGATCACCTTATCGCCGTTTATATCGACGAAACGGACATCACCGACGCGGGCGTTCGACAGGTGCGGGTAGGCGTCCAGTTCTTCCTGTGTACGGAAAATACCATCGGCTTCATACATCAGGAAACGATCCTCGTTTGTTCCGGTCGACAAGCCGGTGCGGCGTTGCCAGGCGAGGGTAGACTCCGGTTCGTCGATGAAATCGATCTTACTTTTGTTGTAAGTAAAGTTGCCGCTTAGGTTCAGGCGCCAGTCTTTATTTAATTGTTTCGTGTAACCCAGTAACAGTTCTGTACCGATATTTGAGCATTCACCGATGTTTTCGTCGGGCAGTGTCAGACCGGCATATTCAGGGATGGCGGCATTACGGGTTGCCAGGATATTGTTACGCTTCGTTTTGAAGAAGTCCATTTCGAAGTTGAAATTGTTCAGGAACTTGGCTTCGATACCGATGTTGTAGGTGTTGGCTACTTCCCAGGTGATATTCGGGTTTGCCGTACGGTTCAGCCATACGCCGTTCTGGATGCCGTTGCCGAAAATACCGGGGTTGTCGAGTATGTAAGCCGTCGTATACTGGAACGGATCCACCTTGTCGTTACCCATCTGTCCCCAGGAAGCGCGCACTTTGAAATAGTCCATCCAGGAGATATTGTTCTTCCAGAAATCTTCTTCCGAGATTCTCCAACCCACCGATACGCCGGGGAAGAAGCCGAAGCGGTTGCCGCTCGGGAAGTTCTCGGAGCCGTCGTAACGCCAGTTGAACTGGAACAGATAACGATCCATCAACCCGTAGTCCACACGACCGAAATAGTTCATGCGGGCAATCTCTTTGGCTGTACCGTCGTTGGTCTGGCTATTGCTGTCGCCGGCAAACAGTTCGTCGATGGAAGTAGAGATAAAATCCTGGCGGCGTCCCTGCATGCAGTCGTAACGGCTCTTGTACTGTTCGTAAGCCACGAATACATTCAGGTTGTGTATTTCGTTGAAGACGCGGGCGTAGTTTAAGCGGGCGTTCAGGGTAATGCCTAATGTCTGGTCCATTTTCTGTTCCAAGATATTGGAACCTTGTTCCCGTACGTTGTATTCGTTGCTTGCCTGGTCGTAGTCGTAGAGGTTGTATTTGTGCTGGAACTTCTTCCAGAACACATCGCTGCGGTCGATATAGGCACCGGCATCGATAGAAAGCCCTTCTGTGATCCAGGGCAGATCCAGGTGGATTGTAATGTCGGTGTTCAGATACGATTTCTTATCTTTCGTGTATCCCATCGTGTCGTCCAGACCGGTTGCCGGTGCGAAGTTATCCTGCTTGGATGCGTTGTTGCCATAATCGGTGCCCGGCCACCAGATGTTGACCATCGGGTTGTATTTGATCATATAACGCCAGATATCTTCTGAACCGTAGATAGGAGAGTTGCGGTCTTCCTGGCGGAAGGCAACGTTCAATCCGATCTTCATGTTTTTATGCGGAGTGATGTCCAGGTTCGAACGCAGGTTGTACTGGTTGTAATTACTGGCACTGTTCTTATAGTAGTTGTCCTAATACTGGTATCCGAGGGAAGCATAGAAATTGACAATTTTGCTGCCGCCGGAAACAGATACATTGTGTTGTGTCTGAAGCGCCTGGCGTGTCAGCAGGTCGAATGCGTCGATATTCGGGTAATTGACTGGATCGCTTCCATTCCTGAACTTCTGGATCTGTTCCGGTGTATAAGTGTCGGGATTGATTTCGTTCAATAACTGGGCATATTCGGCGGAAGAAGCCATTTCAGGAAGGATAGTCGGCATGCTCATTCCCACGTTTCCGTTATAATTGATCGTTACTTTCTCCTCTTTACCACGTTTGGTCGTTACCAGGACAACGCCGTTGGCGGCACGCGAACCGTAAATAGCGGCTGAGGCGTCTTTCAGGATCGTGATGCTCTCGATATCATTCGGGTCGATACGGTTGAAACCGCCGGCGCGGTCGGCCACACCGTCGACAACGACCAGCGGGGTGGCATCGCCCGTCGTGCTTGCACCGCGGATCAGCAGTTTGGCATCGTCGTAACCCGGCTCACCGCTGCGGTTGTAAGATACCAGACCCGGCATACGTCCGGCCAGCGTATTGGTGACGTTGGGAGTCGGCACTTTGGCAAGGTCGCTACCCGATGCTGTGGCCAGCGAACCTGTCACCGACATTCTTTTCTGTACGCCGTATCCAACTACGACCACTTCATCCAATGCTTTGGTATCTTCTTCCAGCTGGATATTGAATGACGTTTTGCCTTTTATTGCGATAAACTGTGAGTTATAGCCGATATAGCTGATCTGGATCGTTGCGTTTTCCGATAGTTCGAGCGAGAATTTACCGTCTATATCGGTAATAGTCCCGTTGGAAGTACCTTCTTCCACCACATTGGCTCCGATCACCGGAATCCCGCTGGGATCGACAACGACGCCTGTTATTCTTTTCTTCGCCTGTTGCGCCTGCTGAATGTTATTCTTTTTGATGATGTTGATGTTGCAGTCGTCGATGATGTAAGTGAGGTTGGTCCCTTTCAGGGCACGTGTCAGCACTTCGTTGATCGGTTTGTCGTTTGCCCGTACATTCACTTCGATATTCTTTACGTCTTCATCTACGTAAAAGAACAAGAACTCGCTCTGTTTCTCAATCTGTGAGAATAGATCGGTCAGGAATATGTGCTCTGCTTTTACGGATAGCGTGGCGGACTGAGAATAAGATGACTCTACGGCTACAGCCTGCAATACGACTGTAAAGAGTACGATAATCGTGTTTCTCATAATTGTGTATAGTTTTTTTAAGTCTTTGGAAAGGAAAGACTTGTAATACGAAACATTTTCCATATTTTTGTATTGATTTAATGATTAGTAAACTGCTTCTTCCACAATGTTTGGTCGCGGAGCGGAGGAAGCAATATTAATTTTAAAGATAAAGCCGGTTGTACGTCTTGTATGACCGGTTTTTTTACAGGGATCAGTTAGTTTCCTGTTTCATGGGCATTTGCTTTTAGATTTAACATGGTATGATTTTATCAGTTGATATAATATATTCCATCACTTTTTCTCCATTTGAAAGGGAGGCTTTTCGAAATGACTTTGAATATCTGCTCGATACTCTGGTCTTCGCTGAAACTGCCGGATACGACGAGTGAGGGATCTTTGAGGCGTTTATTCTCGATCACAATTTCAACCTGATACTTGTTTCTTAGCTCGGCGATCAGCGCGGCAAATGAAACCGACCGGTATTTCAGTAATCCGTTTTTCCAGGAAGTATATTCTTCCGTATCGACATTCTGAATGTCGATGTGGTTCGTATTCTGGTTGAAAATTAGTTGCTGGCCGGGTTTCAGCAGTACTTTCTGTTCTGCTGCTTCGAAACGGATAGAGCCTTCCACGAGTGTGGCGGTAACATCGTTTGAATCGCTCTCTTTTCTCACGTTGAAAAACAGTGCCCAGCACCGTAATCGAACTGTTCCCTACCGTTACATTGAACGGCTTCAACGAGTCTTTGGCAACCTCGAAATAGGCTTCCCCTTCCAGTTAGATGGAGCGGTTCTCTTTCCCGTATGCATTCGAGTAGGTCAGACGGCTGTTTTTATTCAGGGTGATCTTTGTGCCGTCGTTCATAGTCAGGTCTGTTTTATTGTCGTTGGTCAGATATGTATAATATTCGTAATTCTCCTGATTTGTATATTGCGTAAAGAAGGTGACGGACAATATACATAGCAAAGTAATTGCGACCGCTGCCGGGATTGCGTATTTCCAAACATGTTTTCTTTTGGCTGTATGGTGTTGCTTTTCAATTTTCTGTTGCAGTTTTTCTATGGAGAGTGCGGGCAGGATCGTTTGGTTCATGCTAACTTCCGCATCCCAATAGTTCTTGAGTTCGCAGAATTCTTTCTGATGCCTGCTATCTTCGTTCAGCCATTTGCTTAAGCCGAGAATATCCTTGGCCGAGGCTTCTCCGCTTAATACCCGCGCTATTATATGATCTATCTTATTTTCCATCTTTGTCGCTTCTATAAGTATAGTCGCAACGTTTTTTGGAAAACCCCTAGGCGGATATGAAAAAAAGATAAGCCATCATATTACTTGTTTTTATTCGTAATATTACTACATTTGTATGATAATTAACTACGAAACAGTATGAGCTACAAATCAATTAAAGATGTTGTAACGATGTTGCAAGAAAACGGCTTTGAGTTTAAGAGTCAGAAAGGTAGCCATTTAAAGTTTGTAAAAGGTGATAAAACAGTGATTGTTCCTAATCACAACAGTAAAGGCGTTGAAAAAGGCGCTTACTATAGTATTTTAAGACAAGCAGGACTGAAATAATTGATGATATGAAAACAGTAGAAGTAATAGTTGAACATGCAGGTAAGAATTTGAGCGCATATATCGAAGGTGCCCCGATCATTACTGTGGGTAATGACATCAAGGAACTGGAAAAGAACATGGGGGAAGCTATTGAATTGTATCTGGAAGATAATCCTAATCCTATAGATATTCTTTCCGGAGAGTTTGAACTTAAATTCAAAATAGATGCTGCTACATTTATTAATTACTATAGTAGTATCTTCACAAAGGCCGCACTGAGTCGGATCACAGGTATCAACGAACGGCAACTATGGCATTATGCCGCAGGAGTGCATAAACCCCGCAAACAGCAACTTGAAAAGATCCAAAAGGGTATTCAGGCATTGACAAAAGAATTATCAGCTATTAATTTACTTTAGAATAAGAGCAGAAAACGGAACTAAAGTCAGTATGGTTATGAATACCTTATATTTGCATTATTGCTATAATAATAGCAGTAATAATAAATATAGACACTTATTTGATACAATAATGTATATTAAATTTATCCCGGGCATCACCCGCAGCGAGGACATACTGGCAGAATATGCAACCCGAATCAAGCAGCGCAGGCTCGAAAAAAACTGTCCAGGTCAAAGTTGGCAGAGCTATCAGGAGTCAGCCCCGCTACCCCCCCCCGATACACATCCATCGAGGAACTGAACGACATCAATAGCAACAAAACCAGAAAAAGAGGAAGACAATGATTCGGGAATTATCAAAACTAACCATCCATTATCGTGATAGGACAGTAGAAATAAACAAAGGCTGTGCCATCCTTCCGTAAGGAATCAGGCACAGCCTTATTTATGTCATGACAGCTGTTTATTCGCTTATGCAAACTTTATAGCTCTGGTCACCCAAGCGGACAACGTAAATGCCCTGCGGCAATTGTATTTGGGTATCACCGGAGATCGTAGCCGATTCCACTGGCTGGCCAAGCATATTAAATACGCTTACCTGAGCGGGGGCTTCCGGCTGGATATACAAAACGCCACCTGCCACATAGACCTTCGAGCCGGTCGTTATCTTTTCGTTGGCAGTATCCGTATTCTTAACAATGCCGGTGATTTTGATAACCATATCCGCAGTTACCATGTCGGTTACGTAATTCATGTCGGCATCCGGTTCCAGCGTCTTGTCGCCAACGGTAACAACCGGTTTCGACTCGTTGTATTCCTCATCCAATGCCAAAGTAAAGCGGAAACGTTCGCCGTCTTCTATTTCAACAGCTCCCTCGCCAGGCGTAGTCATAGCACCGGTCAACAACGGCAATGTCGCCGTATGCAAGTCTTTAATAGCCGGGAAATCATCTTTCCTCAGTTTCCATGCAATAGCACCTTCCGGCAGGTTTTCATTGAGTCTGTCAACAAAAGATTGAGTCATCATATCGCTTGCACTTGTATATGTAGAATATTTGATATTTATATCACGCAATGATTTCTGATTTTCTTTAAAACCGTATGAGTTACGAACAATCGTATTGTCATAGCAGAAACCTATAAGGTTCGGTTCAAAATAGGAAGTACTCCCTTCAGCTGTCATCGATGGAACGACAGTCCAGCAATTATCGATCAAACCGTCACCTTGCATAAAAGTAACTATGCCTGCCGTTAGCGCAGAACTTTTTCCATCCTCCTGTTTGTTTTCCACCTTCGTAGCAAGCGATTCGCCACGGCTACAAGAGTTCAAGATATGGCTGTTTTTTGCTTCAACTGCTATACCGCCTGCACGAACATAAAAATTAGCAGCATTACCACCACCATAGCCTTCTAACTTATTGTTGCTGATACAGTTGATAATTTTTGAATCCTTCACAATAGCAGCAATACCTGCTACTTGTACATAATTATCACCGCCAAGCGAAGTTATTGCGCCATAAATGTCGCCGGAACTTTGGCAGTTATCAATCGTACTGCTTCCCACATTGTAAGCTAAGCCTCCAATTTTTATATCAGATGCTTCGCTCGTCATTGCCTGCAAAGACAAAGAAACATCCGATGTACAATTTATCATTTGGCTTTCCTGCAAATTAATCACCAACCCTGCCAACACAAAATCCATACTAAGAGATTCATCTTTGCGGTCAAAGTGCATGTCGACCATACGGATATTTTTAAGAGTAGCTCCTCGCACGTTTCCGAAAAGAGCATACATGTAATTCGCTTTTTTGTCAGACTTATAATCTATTACCACATTAATATTCTTCATGGCATATCCATTACCATCATACGTACCGGAAAACCAAGCACTGGAACCTATTATAGGAAGGTCTTTTCCAAAAACAATATCTGCCACCTGCTTGAAATAAATACCCTTGCAAGCTTCCTGCCACTTGCCCGAGTCATCCGCAGACATAGCAGCAATATTCTTTAAATGTTCCACCGTAGCCACTAGATAGGGATCCGCTTCCGTACCGGAACCTCCGGCAAAGACGGGAGCATCCGCTTTTGTTACGGCTGGAAGAACTGCATCGTTAAACATGACAGGCTCACCAAGCCCTTTCGGAGCAAGCGCTTCTGCATTTTGTGCCTGTGCACAATAAGCACCCAACAGAAGGGTGACAAGCGTTAAAATCTTTTTCATACGTATTAATTATTTGTTGATAAATAGAGTTAGGCTAACAGTTTAGTAGCCTGTTTTAGTTGTTAACATATTTTAAGCGCACTGTCTAACCAACGTTGGTTAGACGGGCTAAGTGCTTCCGGTGAGGATGCCTCAGTGCCGTTGGTTAGACAGTCTAACTAACGGCACTGAGAAAGACTATTCGATGACCGGTCGGTCATCGTCGTCGTCGCCACCCGGTTTTTCGCCTACATAAAGCAGTACCGGAAACTTATAAGTACGTGGTTCTTTTACAAGTTTGTTACCGGCAGCAGACTGGGTTATGATACTTAATGTGTATTCGCCATCTTCGAGGGCTGGCAACATCGCAGTCAGTTCTGAAGGATTGTTGTGAACCAGCAACGGGCATTTCTGGGCCGTACCACCTGTCTTGGTGAAGAAAACACCCAGGCTGGCATCGTCGCCCGCTACTTTGATATTCGATCCGGAGATAATGACAGGACCAGCGGAAGTCAGTTGTGTGTTCATCTCTCCGGTAGTAGAATCGATAATCGAGTTGATGACCGGGCCGGTGACGGCAGGACGGGTATCTACTATAACGTTTTTAAGTGTGTCGCGCAACAGTTTGCCGGGTACATAACTGGCAGTGAGTTTGTTTTTAGCAGGGTCGAAAGCTGCTTTTTCGCCTTCGAAGGGACCGGTGACGGTAGCCATGTACTGTCCTACCCCGTCAACAACGCTTTTACCTTCGGCAATAGCGGTTACCTTTTCCTGATCTCCCATTCCCAGGATATATTCGATCGTATCCAAGCGTAATTCAGAACCTCTTGCCAGGATGCGTTCGGCAATTTGTTTGTTACGTACTGTTCCGGTGATACGGGGTTTTGCGGTGTAATCGCCTTTACGCTCGGTGACGGCGTTGTCGTAGAGATCGGCAGTCAGAATGATTTTTTCAGCCATAATAATTTAATATGATTATCCGCATGATGTCCGTTGATTTATTGAACATCATATGAATG
>JAJPZM010000412.1 GCA_021204335.1 Parabacteroides sp.
TTATTAACGTTTAATAGAGAATAAATGTGTGTTATGAAAAAGAGTTTATTTAATTATTTATTGCTGTTATTTTGTACTTGCGGCTTGTTTATTTCTTGTAGTGATGATGACGATAATAGTGAAAAAACAACTATCGGCTATTTAGGTAAAGATATAAGCGGGAATGTTGAACTTACACGCCCGACCGATACTAAAAAAGTCATATTAAATGTGTCTGCCGACAAGGCATGGACTTTGTATGCCGGCTCCACCGTCGAAAATATCGATCTTGATACACCTTGTGCAAGTGGAAACGGAAAAGAGGATGCCATCGAACTTTCTACCGATCCCTCGAAAAGATATATTTTTATGTTCAAGAACTCTGATGGTCAGGCATTATTGGCAGAAAAACTCCTGCCCGTTCATGGATATAACTTCAGAGATTTAGGTGGAATAAAGAATAAAGAAGGCAAATTTGTTCGTTGGGGTAAATTATTCCGTACCGACGAAATGAATAAACTGGATAATGCAGACCTAGCTTATCTTGCAAGTACAGGTTTGAAAACAGTTGTTGACTTCCGAACCGACGCAGAAAAGGGAGGTGGTTTTGGTGGTGTTATGCCTGAATCGTATGACATACATCCTTCTACTGTACAAGATTCAATCTGTTTAAAGATCAATGCCGGTAATATTTTTCGAATGAGATATTGGGCAGTATAAGTGCCGGTGCTACTACTGACGATATGAAGCAAGTGATGATCAACGCTTATATCGAGATGGTGACAGTTGATGACTATGTTGCCCAATACAAAGAATTTTTCCGTCTTCTTCAGGATGGAAATTATTTGCCGCTTAGCTTCCATTGCTCGGCAGGTAAAGACCGCACCGGCGTTGCTACCATGCTTATTCTCTCTGCTCTCGATGTCGATAAGGAAACGATCATGGACGATTATCTACTTAGTGCAAAGCTTGTCGAAAAGAAATATGCCGATTATGTAAAGATGATCAAAGTTATCGCCCCATTAGTGACAGTCGACAAGGAATATCTGGATGCCGCCTATAGTAAAATTGACGAGAAATATGGCTCCATGACTAAATTCCTCACAGAAACGCTCGGCGTTGATATTCAGAAAATGAAAGAGATGTATTTGTATTGATATTAGTTTGGATCAAATATAAAAAAGGGATGAGCAGGTTATCTGTCCATCCCTTTTGATTTTTATATGCTCTGTACTATCTTCCCAACTCCTTATTATAAACCGCCTCGTCATTAATAATGCGAAGGGCTTCTTTGAAGCTGGGATTGTCGTCATTGATAACCTGGAAGTATTCGGCCATATCATACAGGTCGCGGGCAATCAGGGCCTTTACCTGGAGTGCGGCAAGAGGCTTCGAACGGTTGTACTGTTCTTCGTTGTACTCGATTTTTTCTTCTTTGCCCAGGTCGATCAGTTCCTGCAAGGTTTCTTCGGGAACGACGAAATCTTTCTTGTATTGGCTGAACTTCGGATATTTCTTGTTCATCATGCTGCGGTTGCGATCCAGATAGTTCATGGCTACACGATTTACCAGTCCGGTGGCAACGAGGCTGCGGTGATAGTCGGTATAGCGGGTGGTGTCTATCGGGATGAATACGTCGGGCATGATGCCGCCACCGCCGTAAACGATACGTTTTGTTTCCAGTGTGTTGTATTTCATTGAATCCGGGAAGTGGATGCTGTCGGCGCTCATCAGCTCGCCACGGTTGTAACGGTCGATTAGGTCGTGCTGGTAATCTTCCAGTTTTCCGTTCTCATAATGTTTCTGGATGCTTCGTCCGGTAGGCGTATAATAACGGGCTACGGTCAGGCGGATCATCGAACCGTCGGGTATGGGGATAGGTTTCTGCACCAGGCCCTTACCGAAAGTACGTCGTCCGACTACTACACCACGATCCCAGTCCTGTACGGCTCCTGAGAGGATTTCGCTTGCTGAAGCGGATGATTCGTCTACCATGACAACCAGGCGTCCTTCTTCAAAATTACCTTTTACTGTTGATTTGGCTTCGTCGCGCGGTTGTTTGTTTCCTTCGGTGTAAACAATCAGTTTATCTTTATCGAGGAATTCGTCCGCCAGCTCGATCGCGATGTTGAGGTAACCGCCGCCATTGCCTTGCAGGTCGAGGATCAGGTTCTTCATCCCTTGCTTCTTCAGCTTGGCAAGCGCTTCGCGGAATTCGTCGGCAGAGGAGGCGGCAAAACGGTTCAGCTTGATATAACCGGTCTGTTTGTCTGCCATATAAGCGGCATCCAGGCTGGTTACGGGGATTTTACCACGTATGATTCGGAATTCGATCAACTCGGGATTCTTATTACGCAACACTTTTATGTTGACTTCGGTTCCTTTCGGACCGCGCAGGCGCTTCATAATGTCGGTCGTTTTTATTTTAACGCCGGCTATCAAGGTGTCGTCGACCATGATGATACGGTCGCCTGCCATCAGGCCTACCTTTTCGGAAGGTCCGCCGGGGATTACCTGGATAACATATAATGTATCTGTCAGCATGTTAAACTGGATGCCGATACCGTCGAAGTTGCCTTGCAGGGGTTCGGTCATCTCTTTTGTTTCTTCCGGATCCATATAATTGGAATGTGGGTCCAGTTTTTCCAGCATACTGATAATCGCATCTTCCACCAGCTTGGAATCATCCACCGGATCTACATACAGATTCGAGATGGCATATAATGCCATGGATAATTTGCGGGCGTCCTGGTTCGGTTTCTGGGCCACTGCCGATGTGACGACGATCATCAGGGTGAGCAGGGATACTACAATTCGTTTCATTTTAATTTTTATTTCGTAAATGGTCAATATAAGTCGGTTCCTTTCGGAACGAACTGAGAAATATCTTTACCATACCGCAACAGTTCGCGCACGATGCTCGAGCTGATATGCGTATGTTCGGGTTCTGTAAAAAGAATAAACGTTTCGATGCCGCTCAGTTTGCGGTTGACATCGGCGATGCTCTTTTCGTATTCAAAATCGTTGACGGTACGGATACCGCGCATGATATATTCGGCGCCTACCTCTTTGGCAAAGTCTACGGTCAGCGAGTCGTACGACATTACCTTTACCCTCGGCTCATCCTTGTAAAGGTATTCGATGGCTTCCATTCGTTTTTCGAGCGAGGAATATGTCTGTTTCTTATCGTTGATACCGATGGAGATGATGATCTTGTCTACCAAAGTCAGTCCCCGGCTTACCAGCGATTGATGACCGATGGTAAACGGGTCGAATGTACCGGGGAAAAGGGCTATCCTTTCATTATTCATTATTAATTGTCAATTATGAATTATCAAATTACCA
>JAJPZM010000021.1 GCA_021204335.1 Parabacteroides sp.
AGCAATGATTGTTGATCGAGAACGTAAGGTGATCTACTTACATAATCCGAAATGCGGCGGTACTTTTTTTTAAGAGAACGTTATATCGAAAAGTATGGAGAAACTGAAGCAACGAAATGGTGGGTTGAGTATACAGAAAAGTATGGAACCGATCTGGGGCATATTTCTTATGAGAATTTACCTCGGTTTGTTCCCGAGTGGGAAGAATACCAATTATTTGTGATGGTTCGTAATCCTTATAATCGTTATTATTCGGCTGTTAAGAAATTCAAGAAGCAATATAAGTCTCCATTTTTTTATTACCTGTTTTTCCATATTTGTATAAAGGAGAATATAAAGAGTTGAGTAGATGGAAAAAGCTTCTATACTGTCTGAAAAACATATCTCTAGGGAGATATGTAAATCTTGTACAGGTACTCTTACGCCTACCTGTACAAGATTTCACTATAAAACTTTGTTCTTGTAATCGTTTGAAACAAGATTATTTCCTAAGAAATAAAAGAATTCCCTGGTTAAATCCTCAAAGTGATTTCTTAGGGAATAAAGTAACTGTTTTGCAGTACGAATCTATTTCTGATTGGGGAATTATATTAACGGCTTTAGGATTGTCTGAATATTCTAATCGAGTGAAAATAGCTAGAGATTATGATATTCCGGAATCTGTATGTAAGATGATTCAGATATTGTATCCTGAAGACAAAGAGCTTTTTAGTCTATATAAAAAATGAACTTGAAAGATCGGGTATTATCCGTAGTCCGTTTAGAAGATATAGTGGAGCGCTATTTCCCTCTACGGCGGAATGGAAGCTCCGGAAAAACGTTGGTAGGTCTTTGTCCTTTTCACGACGATCGCCATCCATCGCTGCATATCAATGTGAAGGAACAATATTACAAATGCCTTGCCTGCGGCGAAGGAGGTGATCTGTTCAAATTCGTGCAGAAGATGGAAGGTTGCGATTTCCGTACGGCACTGAAAAAAAATGGCAGCCTGGTACGGATTGTCTGATACTTATGACGATTATCTGCTGGTGAAATATCCTCCTGTAAAGAAGAAACCGCAATCGGTACCGGTAGAGCCGGTTAGTCGGATGCATGTAGAGAACCTGTTTCGTAACCACCGGATAATGCTCGATATGTTGATGGAATATATTCCCGAAAATGAAATCTTACGTGAAACGTATAAAGCGTTTGAGGTAGGTATTGCTCCGTTTTCATTACCTCGTGATTATTATTATTTGAAAGACCGTCTTGTTTTTCCGATCCGTAATGAACGGGGCGATCTGGTTGCTTTTTCCGGCCGTTACCGGGGAGAAACGAAAGGAACGGATATTCGTAAATATATGAATTCATCGACAAGCCCGGTCTATCATAAAGGTGAGATACTGTATGGTTTGTATCAGGCACTGGAGGCAACTCGAGGGCATGGGTTTGTTTATATCACCGAAGGGTATAAAGATGTGCTGGCCATGCATGCAGTAGGATTTAAAAATACAGTCGCTTTATGCGGAACAGTCTTGACAGAACAGCATGTCCTGTTGTTGAAGCAATATACGCATTGTGTCGTTGTGATGCTCGATGGCGATACGGCTGGTTGTATAAACGGTCAAAAATCAGAGGCTTTATTAACTGAACACAATTTTACTGTGGGACGGATTATTTTGCAACCCGGTGACGATCCCGATTCTCTTTTGTCGGTCATGGGGGCTACTGAGTTTATTCGATATATACAATTTGCGACCCGCCGGAGTCGTCTGGAAGCCTACGAGGAAGATTTACTCAACCGGCAACGAATGCTTTTTTCTGAGCTGGAATTGGCACTAACTCCTTTTGAGCGGGCAACGCATTTGTATTCTTTGATACTTCTCCGTAGGAAACTGACAAGAGTCTCTTTTAAATTATCACATAGTCCGGTAATCAAAAATGAATGGAATATATTATGAAACTAGTTTTTTTGAATGGCAGAACGAATAGATTGATAATAATAATGTATTGTATTTAAGGTATGAGTAAGAATAATTTTACCCTAGGAAAGATTTTGAGTAAAGATGAACTTAGGACATGGAAGGAATTTTTTGTGTATAAATGGAATGCGTTTAAGAAGAGCCGTAGCCTTTATATGTCTGAAGTATATGCCGATAATATGGTTTTGCAGAGTAATATTCCTTTAAAAATAAGAGGGCATGCTTTACCCGGTGATCATATTATTGTATCCCTTGGGGATGCGGAAAATGAGACTTTTACCGGATCTGACGGATGTTGGTGTGTTGTTTTGCCGGCTTTTGAAGCGAGTTATAAAACTTATATTTTGCGGGTAAAGAACAAGAGGCATCAACTGGTTTTCAGGAATGTGATGATAGGTGAGGTTTGGTTGATTACCGGAGTTTCTGTGATGGTGATGAGGATGAAAGAAGCCGTAACATATCCTGAAGAGTTGAAGTCATTGGATAAAAGGAATACTGGAGTTATCCGGTTTTATAAAAAGAAAGAACTGGTAAGGAATGATTTGAACGTGTGGCCGGCTGTTTATTGCCGGAATATCAATAAATACAGAATGTTGAATTTTACATCCTGGCAAACGGTTCAAAAGGAAAATTTATATAATGTTCCTGCTTATGCTTATTATTTGCAAAAAGATTATCCCAATCACTGGATGTACCTGTTGGTTTAATTTGCATAGCAGTTAGTGAAACTCCTATAGATTCATGGATTGAAAGGGAGTTATTAGCTATGGAAATGCCAGATTTTTTAGTGAAAGGCAAGGAAAATTGTTTTAGTGTTTTCAGAGAGTCAATGTGTACAAATATAAGTAAATGTAAAGACCCCGATCAAAAACATTATCAATATCCGGCCTTTTGTTTTGAAAGTCATATAAGACCTTTGGGGAAATTCCCCATTAAAGGAGTTCTTTATGGTGGATTTCCGTTTGGCGGAGAAATTACAGAACCTATATTGAAGTCTTTTTTTAACTTATTTATTAAGGGGATTAGAATACATTGACAAGAAGAGTTACCTGTCTATTATCTGCAACTATTTATGGCTCCGAGATTACCTATTTTACCTTTTTTACGTGACTGGTTGCGTAAATTGGAAAAAGAGTTATCGCATGTGGGGATGGTAACCTATCATGATACTATAGATTATGAAGATGTGTGTAAGGATAATGATTCGGTTTTTCATCCATTACGCCGTAAAGAAACGGGTGAACGTTTTGCCCGTTTAGCCCTGTATGATATTTATGAACAGGATATTGTTCGGTCAGGTCCTGTTGGGACTGTCCAAAAAGTGGATAGCCCCTTTAGCTATTGTTTATTTCGGTAAAA
>JAJPZM010000012.1 GCA_021204335.1 Parabacteroides sp.
CTTAATATTGGATAACACCAACAAATTTCCGCATTTAATTTAAAATAAGCAAACTTATATGCACTAAATCTTCATGAAATTCAATAATTGTAAGATAAATGGCCCGAAAAAGAGGAAATGCCGGGAGGAAATAATAAAAAAGGAGCTGCTTTTGCAAGCAACTCCTTTCCTGTTTATATCAGTATAATCTGATTACTTTCCTGAAAGCTTTTCTTTCAAAGCTGCCAGTTCTTCAATGTCACCCAGTGTAGTCTTTTCAACCGGACCGGTTACCATTGCAGAAGCTTCTTCGTTTTTGCGTCTTGCAGCCGGCTTTTTGTCACCTGCAGGAGCATCTTTCTTAGCACCCTTCTGTTCGTCTTCGAAGATACGGCTGTGAGAAAGGATGATACGTTTTGCTTCTTTGTTGAATTCGATTACCTTGAACTGCAGTTTTTCGTCTACAGCAGCCTGAGAACCGTCTTCTTTTACCAGGTGTTTCGGAGTTGCGAAACCTTCTACACCGTAAGGCAGAGATACTACAGCACCCTTATCCAGTACTCCGATGATTGTTCCTTCGTGGATTGAACCTACTGTGAAGATAGTTTCAAATACATTCCAAGGATTTTCTTCCAGCTGTTTGTGGCCTAAGCTCAAACGACGGTTTTCCTTGTCGATTTCCAATACCTGAACTTCGATTTCTGCACCGATCTGAGTGAATTCGCTCGGGTGTTTGATCTTCTTAGTCCAAGACAGGTCAGAGATGTGGATCAGTCCGTCTACGCCTTCTTCGATTTCTACGAATACACCGAAGTTAGTGAAGTTACGTACTTTTGCAGTGTGGCGTGAACCAACCGGGAAGCGAGATTCGATATCTTCCCATGGGTCAGCTTTCAGCTGTTTGATACCCAGAGACATCTTACGTTCGTCGCGGTCCAGAGTCAGGATAACTGCTTCGATTTCGTCGCCAACCTTCATGAAGTCCTGAGCGCTGCGCAGGTGCTGAGTCCAGCTCATTTCTGATACGTGGATCAAACCTTCTACGCCCGGAGTGATTTCGATGAATGCACCGTAATCGGCCATAACGACAACTTTACCTTTCACTTTGTCACCAACTTTCAGTTCGCTGTCCAGAGTATCCCATGGGTGCGGAGTCAGCTGCTTCAAGCCGAGAGCGATACGTTTCTTTTCGTCATCGAAATCAAGGATAACAACGTTGATCTTCTGATCAAGCTGAACGATTTCTTCCGGATGAGAAACACGGCCCCAAGAAAGGTCTGTGATGTGGATCAAACCGTCTACGCCACCCAGGTCGATGAATACACCGTAAGAAGTGATGTTCTTAACAGTTCCTTCCAATACCTGTCCTTTTTCCAGTTTAGAGATAATGTCTTTCTTCTGTGCTTCAAGCTCTGCTTCGATAAGAGCCTTGTGAGAAACGACAACGTTCTTGAATTCCTGGTTGATCTTTACGATCTTGAATTCCATTGTCTTTCTAACGAATACGTCGTAATCGCGGATCGGTTTTACGTCGATCTGAGAACCCGGCAAGAATGCTTCGATACCGAATACGTCTACGATCATACCGCCCTTCGTGCGACATTTGATGTAACCTTTGATAATTTCGTCTTTTTCAAGCGCTTCGTTCACACGATCCCAAGAGCGTGTAGCGCGAGCTTTCTTGTGAGAAAGGATCAACTGTCCTTTTTTGTCTTCCTGGTTTTCGATGTAAACTTCTACTTCGTCACCAATTTTCAGATCCGGATTGTAACGGAATTCCGCCATTGATACAACACCGTCTGATTTGAAACCGATGTTCACTACAACTTCACGTTTGTTCATTGCAGTAACGGTTCCCATAACGACTTCCTTATCCTTTACAGTGTTCAGGGTTTCGTCATACGTTTTTACAAGGTCGTCCTTGCTTACGTCACCGTAAGTTTCACCTACTTCATAGGCATCCCAGTTGAAATCTTCAACCGGCTGAATGTTCTTTAAATTTTCCATTCTCTAATTGTTAATACTTAAGTTTGTTTTAATTAGTAAGTTAGACATTATGTTGTCATCTCTCAAAAATCGGGGCAAAGGTAATGCTTTTTTCTGATATACAATTGTTTTGCTCCGGAAAATACACTTTTCATCTCCTGTTTTCTCCGGTCTCGCATTTGTTGTTTCTGTTTTTTGTCCGGCGAACGCTTTTTTGTATTTTATGATTCATAAGAGCTGTTGATTTTTAATTTGTCTCATTAAAAGTATTATCTTTGTTGCCTGTTATTCTGTATTATGCATAAAGGTCGTTTCCGCCAGCAACAAAAAACAGAGATACCGGCTGTGGCAGGTATAAACAAGGTTCATATACATGAAGACGAGAAGTCAGTTTATATATAGGGTAATAAAATTAACCTCTGTTGTGGTTCTTTTGCTATATGCAATTTCTGCTTCTTCCCGAAATGAAGTAGGGAGAATCAGGACGGATAGCCTGCGTAATGTGTTGCAAAAGGCAAAAACACCTGAAGAATAACTTGCTGTTTTGAATGAACTGGTTTCCATTAACCGGCAGCGGGAGACCGAAGTTTCACTGGACAGGGAAATTATCGACATTGCGATGCGTCTCGATTCTTTTCAGATCGTTTATAACACGATGGCAAAGTTGAGCCGGTATTATTATAATCAAGATAGGCGCGACAGCCTGCAGTATTGGTTCGCCATGATCGATACGATTTCCCGTCAGCGCAAGGAATGTCCGGATGCCTTGTTTACCGCCGGGAGCCTGGTCTGCCAGGATTATTTATGGGCGGAAGATTATGAACTGGCTATGAACGAAGCTATCCGGCAGATCAATCTGGCAGATAGGGAACATCAGGAATACGGACAAGCAAGGGGCAATTATAACCTGGCCTTAATTTATCAGATAGTCGGGCAAAACAGCAATGCCGTTGTGGCTTTCCGCAAGAGTCTGGCTTGGCTAGATAAGGAACAGGAATGGCCGGTCCTGGAGCTGCAATGCCTTTCGGATATGGTTGTCTCCACCCTTCGTCTCGACCAGTTTGAAGAATCGGAAATGCTGTTGAAGCAATATGACAAGCTACTCGGTAAGATGGAACAGGATTATGAAATAAAAGGATATAACTTTCAGGTCGTATTTCACCGCTGCCTGCTGAATTCCAGATTTTCCGAACTGTATACCCGTCGCGGGCAAATGACGCGTGCACGCGAATACCTGGAAAAGGCATCCGTTTTCATGGGCGACTCGTTGGACGGATTCGTCAAATATGCTTATTATCAGTCTGAGGCCCTATATTATATAAAGGTAGAAAACAACCGGCTGGCGTTGTCTGCCATTGACAAAGCGCTGGCATTGCAAAATGACCCGAATATGCTGAGCCTGAAAATACAGGTGTTACGCCGGTGCGGCCGGTTGCAGGAGACCATTCTTGTCTATAAGGAGATGCTGGAAATGAATGCCGCTGCCAGCAATGATGCTTTCACCCACCAGATGAATCAGTTACGTGTCCTAAACGACCTGAACGATAGTGAGAAGCAAGTCCGCGAACTGGAATATCAAAATGCACAGATCGCGGCTAAACAACGTCAGCTAATCTATATCCTGGTGACGATCGGTATCTTGTTGCTCCTGTTATTCCTGTTATACCGTTTATATCAGCGTACGCGACGGTTGAAAAATGATCTGTTGCGTGAGAAAGATTCGTTGGTCGAATCAGAAAAACTGTTGCGTACCATCAAGGAAAAAGCAGTGGAGTCGAACCGGCAGAAAATAGTCTTTATTGCCAATATCAGTCACGAAGTGCGTACGCCGCTCAATGCGATCGTTGGCTTTTCCGAATTGCTGGTTGATAATTCTTTTCCGGAGGAGGAGAAGATCGCTTTTGCTTCTACGATCAATCATAGTTCGGAGTTGTTGATGAACTTGATAAATGATGTGCTCGACCTGTCGCGCCTGGAATCCGGGAATTTCTGTTTTACGATAAAAAATGGGATGCGGTGGCGCTTTGCCGCGAGATATTAGATACATTTGAAGATAAAGTCTTGCCCGGAGTGACGCTGACTTGTTCTTCTTCTCTTGAATCATACAGGCTGAATACCGATCGTTTCCGCCTGCACCAGTTGTTGGGGCATTTGCTGTCGAATGCAGTCAAGTTTACACATGCAGGTGAGGTTAATTTGTCTTTTGAAACGGATCAGGTAAATAATAGTGTCCGTTTTATAATAACCGATACCGGTTGCGGTATCCCTGTTGAGATGCATGATAAGATATTTGAACGTTTCGAAAAACTGGATGAGTTTAAGCAAGGTACAGGATTAGGCCTGGCGATTTGCCGGAATATAGCCAACCGGTTTCAAGGTTCTTTATATTTGGATACTTCTTATATGGAAGGGGCCCGTTTTGTGTTTGTTCATCCCTGCGGTTTGGAAATTAGTAAAAATTAATCTGGTTAATAGTATGGGAATCAGGATTACATATCGGAACAAATGCTTCTTAGTTACATTCATATTGTTTGTAATTTCGTTGTTCCCTTTAATGGCAGAGTCCGATTCATTGCGAATAACGTATAAAATCGATAGCCTGGAATCTCTTTTATCCGTATCTTCCGATCCTCATGTAACGATTCCGTTGTTGACCAGCCTGGCGGAACTGAATAACCAGACGCCCGCCGAGGTCGTATGGCTTGAACGCTGTTATGAAGAAGCGTACCGGATCGATTCGCTTCCTGCCATTTATTTCACATTGTTCAACTTGTCCCGCCATTATTATAATGAATTTGGAAAACGTGACAGTTTATTATACTGGGGAAAGAAGGTCGATTCGATTAGCCAAAGTTGGAACGAATACCCGAATGTCTTGTTTGATGTGAAAAGTTATTCTTGCCAGGATCTGCTCTGGAACGGTGAATATGAACAGGCATTGAATGAAGCGTTAAACGAATACCGCCTGGCGAGTAAAATCAAACATCCTTATGGTTTGGTCAGATGTACTGAAAGTTTGGGATTGATTTATAAGCGTATGCGCCGGGATAGCGATGCGGTGGTCATCTTTCAGGAAGGTATTGATATGTTGGATGATATGGAGTGTACGGAAGTCAAGAGAACGGAAACCCGTATGAGAATGAGGTCGTATCAGGCTGAATGCGCATTCAAAGTCTGCCCTTTCGAGCGGGCGTCGGATATATTCGAACGTTACGAAGAAGCTGTCGACTCAATGGATAGGCTGAATAAGCAAACGGAAACATTTGTCAATGTGAAAAGGGAATATTGGTTGCTTTATTCTTTATATGCGGATTTATATATACGTGAGAATATGTTGCCTGAGGCAAGACAAATGCTGGAGAAAGCAAAACAATATGTCGGAAATGTCGTGGTGGATGGCGATTATGTAGAAAATACGTATCTGGTAACCCAGGCGCATTATTACAGGAAAATCGGAAATCTTTCCCGTGCGATACAGCTGATTGATGAAATATTCAAGACGGAGCGTATTCCCGGTGATCTGAGGTTTAAAGCAGAAATACTGGAAGAACAGGGGAAATTGGAAGAGGCACTTGCCTTATATGATGAATTGAATACTATAAGTTTACAACAAAACAAACAAACCTTCTTCCGTCAGGTCAACCAGCTACGAACTTTGCATGAGTTGAATAACAAGGAAATACAGGAGCATGAGATACAGTTGAATAATGAACGTATGGCACAGAAACAGCAACAGTTCTTTTTCTTGTCTGTCGTCTCTCTTGTCCTGTTATGTCTTTCTTATATCTTGTTTGGGTATTATCGACGTGCCCGGCGTTTGAAGGATGAGTTGTTGTTGGAAAAACAGTCACTGTTGGAGTCAGAGAACAATCTGGAACAGGAAAAAGTAAAAGCCGAGGAATCCAGCCGCATGAAAAGTGCCTTCATTGCCAATATGAGCCATGAGATACGTACGCCTTTGAATGCCATAGTCGGTTTCTCAGGCCTGTTGGTAGACGATTCGACGGAACTGGAAGAACGTGAAGAATATGCAGCCGTTACCCATAATAATACCGAACAGTTGTTGAACCTGGTCAACGACGTGCTCGACTTGTCGCGTATGGAAGCAGGTGACCTGAATTTTAAATTTGGCGATTATCCGTTGATCGAATGTTGCCAGAGTGCCCTGGATAGTATTTGCCATCGCGTCCCGGAAGGAGTGGCGTTGACTTTTACCCCCGATACCATTCCCGTTACGCTTCATACCGATACGTTGCGCTTGCAACAGATATTGACCAACCTGCTTACAAACGCAGTTAAATTCACGCAGGAAGGCGAAATCAATCTGGCATACGAAGTGGTAGACGAAGGCAAACAGGTACGCATCTCCGTAACCGACACCGGTTGCGGCATTCCGAAAGAAAAGCAAGCGGCTGTGTTCCGGCGCTTTGAGAAGCTGGACGATTATAAGGCGGGTGCCGGTCTGGGGTTATCCATTTGCACACTGATCGCCGATCGTTTGGGCGGGACGCTTTCCATCGATCCTACCTACGAAAGCGGAGCCCGTTTCGTTTTTACTCACCCTTGCGAAATACCTTTCTCTGTTTATAGTCAGGGAAAAGGAGGAGCAACGTTGGTATTCCGATATAAAAGTAAAAACTGAAGTGCCTGAAGTTGTAACCTTTTTCTAAAATATAGCGTCATACTGGTAAACGGATTAATAAAACATTTAATACTTACTGCTATGATGGATTTTATTACAGTTCCGCTTGTTGTCGGAATAGTGTTCCTCGGAGTTTATAGTTTATTCGACTTATTTGTACGCAAAAAAGAACGATTGTCTATGATCGAAAAGATTGGAGATAGGTTTGAGCTTTCGGCCTGCGATGAGAAGATCGGCTTGCCGCGTTTTCCTACCCATTTCTCTTTTAGTTCTTTGAAAGCCGGGTGCCTGCTGGTCGGCATTGGTTTGGGGCTGCTGGTCGGTTTTATCATTTCCATGTCGCTTATTGATTTTAACGGGGAGAACTGGAGACAATGTGAGTTGGTTAGTACGGTTTACGGGGCATCCGTTCTCTTGTTTGGCGGCATCGGCCTGATTGTTGCGTTTATTATCGAGATGAAATTGTCGAAAGAGGGGAAATGACCGGGATATGGTGTGTGGAAAAGTGGGTGCGGCAGTTACTTCGCGTGGCTGCCGCACCTGTTTCCGATGGCTGCCGCAGCCACTAAAAGTAGGTGCCGCAGTCACCGGAAACGGTTGCCGCAGTCAATTTCAGAAATAAATCTCTCCGAAGAATTCCGGGCAATGGAAATTCGGTTCCGGCAATTCGATCGGACTCCAGCTTACAAAATGAGGAAACTCGGTTTCATCGGCGCATTTATAGAAATTGCCGAGAATCTTTTCCGGTAGATTTTTAGGATCGAGCCCCATCAGCGTGAAGGGGATAGAAACGACCAGTTCCCAGGAGTGAACCCCCAGTTTTTCTGTAAATGTTTTTTGTTCCAGCGAGGAATATCTTTGGATAGAATTATATTCTTCGGTACCGAGCGACCTTTTTATGTCACGCGACTGGCGGCGGGCAGCATCACAGGTTCCGATACAATTAAACTCGAAGTTCATGTAATTGTGATCTTCTGCCGTTTTCATAAAAAACTCAACGCAACTGTCCTTGTGAACAGGCGATCCGTCCTGGCTATAAACAGCTTTCAGGGAATTCCCTTTTACAAAATAGCGAATATATAAATTCGCATCACTTCTTGCAATATCAAATGCGACAATTGGTTTATAAGGGTATTCTTCCCAATTGATCACATCGATAGATTCTCGCCGGGCTTTGCTTTCCAACAAATATCCTACGGATGATAAATCCAATACGTCCAGCGTCGCTAAATACGGCACTTTAAGCTTCTTCATGTTAATTATAGATTTGGAGCAACGGCAAATGAAAATAAGAGGTAAACAGCACAGACAGAATCCCTGCGGCTGCCAGTATGATAATAACTGTTCCTACAATCCGATTCAATAACCATATACCTCGTACGTTAAACCATTTTTTTAATTTTGCTACTATATATGTGATGCCGAACCACCATAGAACAGCTCCGATGCCAATGCATGCAATCCCGCCCAGCAACATCCAGAATGAATGCTCCGGCAGAATAAAACCAAAGCGTGCAAACAGGCCTATATACAGAAGCACAATCAAAACGTTGCTAAAGGTAAGAAGAAAAGCTGTAATAAAGTCTTGTGTGAACGATAACTTTTTTTCACGTTGCTTTTTTAAGTTTTTTACAGGATTAGATCGATAGATATAGTAGCCGAAAAGACCGAGAACAATACTTCCCATCAATTGGAGAGGCGTTTGGTTGGCTTCGACGAAGTTAACAACGACTCCCATACCCAGTCCGGTCAGTGCTGCATAGATCACATCTGATAAAGCGGCTCCCAAACCGGTAACGAAACCGTGCCAACGTCCTTTGTTTAATGTTCTTTGTATGCATAACATGCCTATCGGGCCCATAGGGGCTGATACAAGCACGCCAATTACAATTCCTTTGATAATAAGTCCCAGCATCTCTTTTATTTTCTGCCAAATTGCCTACAAAGATAACGCCTATTCCCTGATAAAAAAAGGTAAAAACATAAAAACGCCCTGCAATACCGATTACAGGGCGTTGGTTTTTAACTGATCCTTTACAGTTTATAATTTCCTATTACGAACGTCTTTCAGTATTTCCTGCAACTTGTAAACGATTTCGGGATGCTGGGTCGCTTCGTTTTCCTGTTCGTTCACTTTCCGCATGTCGTACAGCGACGGGGCTTTCTGGTAGCCGGTTTCGATTTCCGGTCCCCAAGGTATCATTGCCGGACCGTCGCTCGATTCGATATACTTCCAGTCTTTGGTACGGACAGAAAGCGTATGGTCGTTTGCCTGTTCGATCACCCAGGGACGGTCTGTATTGTCGGTTCCCAGCCAGTTGCCCAGACGGTTGTAGCTGTCGGGCGCAGCACCTTTCGGAAGTGTTGCACCAACCAGAGTAGCCAGCGAACGGAACCAGTCGATCTGTGATACCAATACATCGGAAACCTGTGCTTTCTTTATCTCTTTCGGCCAGCTTACAATTGCCGGGATGCGTGTACCGGCTTCGAAGGCGCTGTATTTACCTCCGCGGAGAGGACCGCCCGGTTTGTGGTCGCCGGCCAGTTTCACAGCCTGGTCGTCGTAACCGTCATCCAATACCGGACCGTTATCGCTAGACAGGATAATTAATGTATTCTGGTCGAGTCCCATTTCTTTTAGGGCGTCCATGATCTGGCCGACACTTCAGTCGAACTAAACGATTGCATCGCCTCTCAATCCCATTTCGTTCTTGCCGCGGAAACGTTCGTGCGGAAAGCGGGGCACGTGTACGTCGTTTGTAGCAAAGTACATGAAGAACGGTTTGTCTTTATTTTCTTTGATAAAGTTGATCGCATGAACCGTAATGGAGTCGGCCAGGTTTTCATCTTTCCAAAGCGCTTTTCCGCCCCCTTTCATATAACCGATACGGCCGATGCCGTTCACGATAGCCATATCATGGCCATGGCTATGTTTCAGATTGTATAGCAATTCAGGATGATCTGCACCCAGTGGCTCGCCTTCAAAAGGTTTCTCGTAGCTTACCTCGATAGGAGCCGACGGGTCGTAATTGGCTACCTTCCCGTTTTCAATAAATACGCAAGGCACGCGGTCGGCCGTTGCTGCCATGATATAGGAATAGTCGAATCCAAGGTCGCCCAGGGCTGTAGGCAGTGGAGCATTCCAATCTTGCTGGCCGTCTTTGTCACCCAGTCCCAGATGCTATTTGCCGATAGCGGCAGTTGCGTAGCCGGAGTTTTTGAACATGTCGGCAATTGTATACCGCTCGGGGCGGATGATCATGTCGGCATTCCCTGTAGCAATATCCGTTCCGGGATGTCTCCAGGCATATTCACCTGTTAGCATAGAATACCGCGATGGGGTGCTGGTGGATGCGGTTGCATGGGCATTCATGAAGCGGATACCGGTATTGGCCAGCTTGTTTACATTCGGAGTTTTTACTTTTGTGGCTCCGAAACATTCCAGATCGCCGTAACCCAAATCGTCGGCATAGATAAAAATAACATTGGGCGTTTGTGGGGCAGCCTGCCCTTGTTGGGCTTTCACCAGGTTAGGAACAAACAGCGTACCTAAACCGAGCCCGATCAATAAGTTTGATTTCATGATATTGACTATCTCAGGTGAATAATTATTAATTCTGATTACAAATATCAGTTTTTTATCTGATAAAAACAATTTACTGGTAAAATACTAGTTCGGGAATAGATATTGTATCAGCTGTTGCTTTCAGGATCTCTACCTTTACAAATTTCGCTTTTTGTTCATCAAAAGGGATAAACTGCTCTACCGGATTGTTCACAATGTTTCCGAAACGTCCTTTTATAACAGGTTCTCCCCAGTTTTGCCCGTCATTACTAAAGTATAGTGCATATTCTTCGATATGCCCGGCATCGACAGTCTTATCCGGGATATACGAGAAGCCTTTCAGAATATATCCATCATTCTTGAAATTGAAAATGAACCTGGAAGGGAGCTTTTGTATGATTCCCCTGAAACTGTTGGACTCGCTGTCGTCTACCAGGTATTGCAACGGCGTCTCCTGTACATATATGCCGGAAGAACTTATAGTCCATCCGTTATCTTTCAGTGCTATCCGGTTGTCTTCCGCCTCTTTTTCTTTCGGGATAGGAGACAGATAATACATGGATATATTGCTTAGGGAGATGGATACGCGGCTGTCTGTAATGCGAATACGGAATTGATCCGTTTCGACAGGCTCTTTCAGGCGCACCATTTTGCGAAAACCGATGGTTGTGCTGGCTGCAACTTCCTGCCATTGTCCGTCGATGAACGCGTCTATTGCAAATGTTTCCACTCTTTGTCCGTAATCGCGGATATTTTCCTGTAGTTTGATAACGTTGATCAAGGCCGGTGCTTTCAGTTTTATTTCCACCTCTGCTTTAGTCACTCCGTCCGGAGTTTGCCAGGAAGTGAAAGGATCGTTGTCGGTAAGGACGTCTTTTCCCGAAGAATTGTCCCAGCCTGAGACTGGGATAGTTTTCGCTCCCAGTGCATAGTCTGTCTGCTTCATGTCTGCGATTATTTTACCGAAGCGGATCAGCCGTTCTGCATCTTTCCGGGGGATACGGCCTGTTTTATCCGGCGACAGGTTGGGCAGCAGGTTTGAGTTTTGTCCGACTGTGGAGAAATAGCTGTTGACCAGATATTCCAGCGATTTGGTCGTTTGATCATCGTTCGGGTTGTAAAACCAGCCTTTACGTAAGGGCAGGCCTCCCCTAGAAGGATACCATACCAACCGTTTTTTAGTCATTAATTCATCGATGCTTCCCAAGTCTTTAGCGGTAGCTTCATGCCCTTTGATTTCTCCTCCGAACAAAATATTTTCATCATCGATTCCCTGAACATACCATTCCGTTTCGCGTCCCTGGCCGGCTTCGTTTCCTACCCAGCGTATATCCGGTGCGGCGCCCGACAATAAGACATCCGGTTGTAGTTCGCGTGCTCTTTTAAAGATACGTTCCCAGGCAAATTGCATTTCTTTACCGCTGGTTTTACTGTTCACGCCGGCTCCGTCGAACCAAAGAAGGTAGACCGGACCGTAGTTTGTTAGCAACTCTTCCAGTTGATGGATATAATAATCGTTGTACGCATCTGTTCCGTAAGTCGGCTCGTGCATATCCCAGGGAGAAAGATACAGGCAAAGCTTCATGTCGTATTTTTTGCAGGCATCAGCCACCTCTTTGACCAGGTCGCCCTTCCCGTCACGCCAAGGAGAGTTGGCAACGGAATGGTTGGTGTATTTGCTGGGCCATGTACAAAATCCGTCGTGATGTTTGGTTACCAGAATCACACCTGTAATTCCGGCATCCTTAAATGTCTTAACCCATTCTTCCGCATTCAGCCGGTCCGGGTTGAAGATAGCAGGATCTTCTTTCCCCGTACCCCATTCGGCACCGGTAAAAGTATTCATTCCGATGTGGATGAAACCTAACATTTCGCGTTGCTGATAATCAATTTGGCGATAAGAAGGGCGGACTTGTGTCGACAATTCGATGATATCTTCCCTTGACGCATTGGCCGGTACGGAAAAAGATTTGCCTTCTGTCTTTTGCCGTATAGGGGCGGAAGTACAGGCACCTAGCAAAGTAAATAAAGATAATATATATAAGTATTTCATATAATGTGTTTTAAAGTAAAAACCGGAGAATGGGCAAATCCCTGATGTTTTCTCCGGTTTTGTTATTTAATTATCTAAAGTTCGGATTGATGTTCTGCTCTGACTGCGGGATCGGCCATACATAATCCTGTTGCCGGAAGTTCCATGTGTTCACGTACCAGCGACCGTACGGATCCTGATTATTATCTCCGTCAACCTTTACACATCCCGGGAAAGGAGCTCCGTAGATTTTCCCTTGCAAAACTTCGTGGGCGATTCCCCAGCGAAGCAAATCCCAGTAACGGATTCCTTCCATCGCCGGTTCCACGCGACGTTCGTTGCGAAGGATGGTGCGCAGTTTATCCGGATTCGTCTCGGTAACGGGTGGCATGTGTACGGAAGTACGGCCCCGCACTGCATTGATCGTTTGATCCAGCAATGAACGTGTGATCGCTTCCCCACCTTCCAGCTTGGCTTCCAGATAACTTAATAAAACTTCCGGATAGCGGATGATCGGAATATTCACTCCGTATGTCCGGAGATCGCCGTTATATGATTCGTCGAAGTATTTTCGCATCATGAATCCCGTTTGGGTAGTCTGTCCGCTTTGGGTGGCATCCACGCTACCACCGTCCGGGTGCGAATCATAAACGGTGCTTTTGAACGTTGCCCCATTATAATATATGGTATAGTCCAGGCGCGGGTCTCTGTTCTTTCCTAAATTATCCTTATCGTATAACGGGCTGTCGAAACTGAAATCCGATCCGTCGGTAAACTGGTAGGCTTCAAACAGGCTGCCTAATGGGTTGATAATACTCCATCCGCGGTCTTTTACCGGATAAGCATGCTGGGAAAGTCCGCAGCCCGCCAGGTCTGTCAGATATTGGGCGCCGATAATGATTTCCGGGCTTCCTTTTTTCGACGGATAGAACACTTCGTTATAGTTATCCTCTATGCTGTTGTCTCCCAGTGAAATGATCCGGTTGTAAGCCTCTGCCGCTTCCTGGTATTTTTTCTCTGCCAGGCAGGTTCTTCCCAGAAAGGCATAGGCGGCCTGTTTGGATGCCCGACCTATTTCGGATGCTTCCAGTTCTTTCCAACGTGGCAATCCTTCTGCTGCTTCATTAAACTCTTTTATAATGAAAGCCGTAATCACTTCTTTCTTACTTTTCTCAACCGTATTCGCTTCGTCTTTTGTCAAAACAGTGGTTACTAAAGGAACGTCATGGAAAAACTGCGACAGGTAGAAATATTGAACCGCCCGGATAAAGCGGGCTTCCGATTTTAGCCTGTTTACCACTTCCGGTGATGCCGGAACCTGGTCGATCCCTACCAGAAAGCGGTTGCAACGCGCTATTTTAGAATAAGCATTCGCCCAATAATCTTTGATGAAATTGGTATTTGCCGTTAAGTTGCCGTTTACCATCTGGAAGAAACCGGAGTTATTCCCTCTGCGGTCGTACGCATTATCGCTGGCAAATTCAAGGAAGATGACGCCGCTATACGGCCAGAAATCAGAAGGATTGTATTCTTCCGCATTGAACGTAATATTTCCCCGGTAAATTCCGGTCAGTGCGATCAGTGCATTTTCTTCGCTTGTCCAGAATTCGTTTTCTGCAAAATTATCGAGCGGGTTACGGTCGAGGCTGTATGATGTGCCGAATAACAAGGATACCAGCACACAACATACGATATAATATTACAATGTTTCATGTTTGTTAGAATTTAAGATTTACACCAAATGTATAAGTCGAGAGGATCGGATAATAAACACCGTTCCCGTTGATCTCTGGATCCCATCCTTTTCTGTATTTGTTCCAGCTGCAAGGATTCTCGGCAGCCACATAGAAACGCAGGCGGGATATTCCGGCCTTTTTCATGATCGACGACGGCAGTGTATATCCGACCTGGATATTTTTCAGGCGGATATAAGAAGCATCCAGGATCCAGAAATCGGAAGTTAACGTATTGAATCCTTCCGCTCCGGTCACTTCCTGCATTTTCGGGTAGCTTGGATAACGCTGCGGATTGGCCGGGTCGAAACGTCCTTCGTCCTGCCAGGTCTGCACATTCCCTTCTCCGCAAAGAGCCCATCCGGCAAAACCGGAAAGCAACCCTTTTACGCCGACTACTCCCTGTATCTGCAAGGAAAGGTCGAATCCTTTGTATTCACCTCCAAGGCTCAGCCCGAATGTGTATTTGGGAATGCGCGATCCCAGATATACCCGGTCGTAGTTAGGATCCACTTTACCGTCGGGAACACCGTCGGGACCGCTTATGTCCTTATAACGGATATCTCCTTTTTTGTGCCTGTGGCAGCAGTTGCGAAACATCGGCCCATTGTTTTACCTCTTCGTCGCTGATGAATACACCGTCCGTCAGGTAACCGTAATACATCTCCATCGGATAGTCGATGAACAGGTCGCTGCCGTTTCCTACCATTCCGTTTAACTGTTCTACGTTGCCGACTCCCAGGCTGACTACTTTATTATTGATGATGCTTAAGTTTCCGTTGACATGATAGGAGACATCTCCGATCTTATTCTGATGCCCTACTTCAAACCCCCATCCCGTATTTCTTAGTTTACCGGTATTCATGACAGATACCTGCTGTCCGAGTACGCTGGATATACTCCCGCTCGGCTTATAAAGGATGTCGTATGTGTTCCGGTAGAAATAACTGGCATTTACACTTAACATCCCGTTCCAGAAAATACTTTCGAAACCGGCATCATACGTCTGTGTTTCTTCCCATTTGATTGTCGGGTCGGTGGCTGTAACAACCGCAGCTCCCAATGCGAAATTGTCGCCGAAAGGATAATTTCGTCCCAGGTTGAATACGGTTTGCCAGGGATAGTTACCTATATTCTGATTTCCCAGTTTACCCCAGGATGCTTTGAGTTTTAAATTGGAGATCCATTCCAGGTTCTCATTTTCCTTGAAGAAGTTTTCTTCTGAGATTCTCCATTCCGCAGCAACGGAAGGGAAGAAACCGTATTTCTGGTTGGTCGGGAAACGGGAAGAACCGTCGTAGCGCAGCGTCGACTCAAATAGATAACGTTCTGCGTAATTGTATCTTATACGTCCGAATAATGACTGGATTGCCCAATCGTATCCGCCTCCTTCCGATTGCTGGTTGTCAGGTGAACCTGCATTCAGATAAGGAAGGTCGTTGCCGGGGAATTTGTCCCGGAATCCGCTCAGGTTCCGGTATGACTGATCTTCCCAGGAATAACCAGCCAGCACTCCGAATGAATGTTGCCCGAACATCTTATTATACTCGGCGGTAGCCTGGAATGTTTTATAAATAGTTTTCAACATTTCATGCTTTAATGAAGAAGTGCCTACCTGCTGGCCTTCCAGAAGCCAGGAAGCCTTATACGTACGCTGTTCCTTATTCTGGTAATTAAAACCTCCGATTGCAGATAGTTTAAGATCTTTTATCGGACTGTAATCCAGACGGATATTTGCATTTACTTTAAAGTCGGGTTCCTCAAAGAACGAGTTGGTATAAAGCGGAGTAGCCGGTGTTCCGAGCGATTTGTTTCCTAATCCCAGTTCGCCGTTGGAAAGGCGGGTCGCCCATAATCCGGGCGTACGTATTGCTGCGCCTACCATATCCAGCATGGTCGCTGTTCCGTCTGCCGTCGGCTCCTTTCGGGTTGCATATACACCCGACAAGCGTGTGGTGATTGTCAGATTAGAGAGAACGTCGGTAACGAGATTCGGGCGCGTATTGAAACGTTCGTAATTGTTCTTTTTGATGATTCCGTCCTCATGGAGATATCCCAATGAGAGGAGATAGCGGTTGCTTGCCGTTCCTCCGTTCAGCGTCAGGTCGTGCCCGGTCTGTATCCCTTTTCTGCCGAATACCTCGTCCAGGTATTTGTGATTGCCGTATTTGTCGGGATCGCTGCCGTCTTTCATTTTCTGTATCTCGCTTTTGCTGTAGAATTCAGTGCCTTTGGCTTCGTTTAGCAACTCTGCATATCGCCAGGTGTCTACAAACTCGGGAAGTTCGGTCGGCTGGTTAAAACCAACGTAGCCGTTGTAGCTGACAGTCATTTTACCTTCTTTCCCTGTTTTTGTCGTAACAAGAATGACTCCGTTTGCCGCGCGTGCTCCGTAGATTGCGGCGGTAGAAGCATCTTTTAATACAGAGATGCTTTCTACATCTTCAGCATTGATGTCGTTCAGCGATCCCGGTATTCCGTCCACCAGTACGAGGGCATCGGCTTTACTGGAGTCTTCTCCACCAAAGGATGCGACACCGCGAACACGTATTTCGGCTCCGTTATCTCCCGGCCGTCCGGAACGTTGGATAACCGTAACTCCCGCCATTTGTCCCGCCAATGCATTCGACAGCATGGAGGTCGAACGGTTTGTCACCTTGTCTCCGCCGATCTGGGCGATCGAGCCGATCACGTTTACTTTTTTCTCGGTACCGTATCCAACGATTACCACTTCTTCCAGAGCCTGTGAGTCTTCCTGTAATTGAATGTTTAGCTTGTTGTTACTTCCGTCTACGGTAATTTCTTTGGTCAGGTAACCGATATACGAAACTTGTACTTTACTTCCCACAGGTGCTTCCAGCGAAAAGAGTCCGTCCAAATCGGATATTACCCCGGTTGTTGTTCCTTTGATAACGACATTCGCCCCAATGATAGGCAGGCCTGTGGCATCTACGATAACGCCCGAAATTTTATGCTGGCTGTTTTGCGTAGGAGCTGGTTGGTCGTTTTTGGCCGGAACGATAATGATATGTTTCCCTTCAATTCTGTAGGCAAACCCGGAACCTCCCAGCAATTCCGTCAGGACGGCAGAGAGTGTTTTGTCTGTAAACTCCTTACCGAGCTTTTGGTCGACATTCAATTTGGTTTGATTGTATGCGATACTCAAACCTGTCTGTTTTTCAATTTCTTCAAATGCATTCAGGAGTGTTTTATCGGCTCCTGTTATTGTTATTCGCTGATTCTGTCCCCAACTGATTGTATTGGATAAAAGGCTAACAATATAAATAGTAATAATTTGCGATATTTTAAGGGCGTAGGAATACCCTTATGTTTGTTTAATTTCATACTTTTGTATTTTAATCAATGAATACTAACTTTAAGATTTCCAAGATTATTAAATGGCATTTGTTGATTTCGGGGGTCCGGAGAATGTGTCGCTATTTTTTCCGGTCCCTTTTTTTCATGTTTTTCCTTTCTTCTTTTGTGGTTGAATAGTAATAATGTTCTCATCTATTTCATAAGTAATATCTCCGACAGTCAGCGTAAGTATCTTCATGATAGCATCGATATTCTCATGTGTGGTAAACTTGATGGTGTACAGATCCGATACCAGTAAATGCGGGTTGACGATAAACTGCACTGCATATTCCCGTTGCAGGGTAGCCAGGATTTCTTTTAACGGCTGGTTTATAAAGTTCAGCTCGCCTTGTGTCCAGCCGGAGTAATTGGCGACATTGATTTCCCTTTTCTCAAAAACTCCCGTACGGTAGTTATATTCCAGCTGTTCGTTAGGGGACAGGATGAATGAATTGCCGTCTTCAATGATTTTGTCGATCTTGATGGCTCCGTTCTCCAACGTAGCGGTGATCTTGTCATCTTCGGTATAAGCCTGGACGTTGAATTTGGTGCCGAGCGCTTGCACTTTCAGGTAGCTGGTGTTGACGATGAAGGGATGTTTCTTATCTTTCTCTACTGAGAAGTTCGCTTCTCCCGTCAGGTAAACGGAACGTGTTTTCCCCTTAAACTCCTTTGGATAGAGCAGGATACTGCCGGCATTTATGTTTACTCTCGACCCGTCGGGCAATGTGAGTTCCTGTTTTTCTCCTTCGGGAACAAAACATTGGATCATTTCTACATCTGCCGCATTATTATAATGAATATATAAATAGGAAGCGGCAATGGATAGCAGCGGAATGATCAGGATGGCGGCAGCCCTTGCCAGTCTGCGCCCGAGCGTAAACGATTGGGTAGGTCGGTTACTGCGTTTGATCTTTTCGCGTGTTGCCTAAAGCGATTGCCGGATACTCGAATCCGCTTCCAATGGATATTCGTTCCAGATGGCAAAGAGGGCTTCTTCCTTCTCTTTCTGTCTGGAAGGACTTATCAGCCATTGCCATATCCGATTGCGGAGAGCCGGATCGAAGGGATGGGAGACGAGTTTCTTTATTA
>JAJPZM010000377.1 GCA_021204335.1 Parabacteroides sp.
ATTTTGCAGCCGCCATTGATCGAGTCGGTTGGCGTTTCCAAAAAGGTTCAGGATGTCGCCAAAGATGTGACCGGCTTTTTTGCTAAAGTGAAGAACTTCTTTCATCCTAAGAAGAAAAAAGATCAAACAAAAGATGAAATCGATTAAAATATATTTATTTCTAAACTTATCGGCCAACAAAATGTTTTTATAACAAAGGGTGTTGTTTTGTAGATATAAAGAATAGATTTATGGAATACGATATAGTCCACTATCCGGAAAAACATCGTTTCGAACTGAAACGGGATGGTATGGCTGCCTTTGTACAATACAGGCTTGTCGGTAATAATCTGGATGTTATTCATACGATTGTTCCTGAACCGCTCGGAGGTCAGGGAATAGCCGCTGCTTTGGTGAAAGCGGCTTTCGACTATGCTTTAGAAAATCAGTTAAAACCGCGTGTAACATGCTCTTATGCTGTTGCATGGCTTAAAAGACACAAGGAATATGAAAGATGAACAGTTTGAAGATGATTATCCAATGATCGTAACGCCCAGCAGATGGGACAGTTCGAGTGCTTGGAGTGATGTAACGGTAACTCCGCGTAATTCACAACCCGTAATGGGACTTATCCGTATGCCGGATATGTCGCAGTTGCTTAGATCCGTACCTCGTAACGAAGTACGATAAAACTCGGCCTCTTTCAGGTTGCATGCATCAAATACGGTGTTGGCAAACTGGCAACTTTCCAGCGAACTGCTCCTCAGATCGCATTGCGTAAAGCCAACGTATTTCAGTTTGCTCATGCTCAGGTTAATATATTCAGCTTTGCAATTATTGAAAGAGATATGATTTAATGCCGATTCGGAGAAATTCGTGCCGGTCAGTTTACACTCGATAAACTCGACGCGATGGAAACCGGATTCGGAGAAATTGACATTTGAAAGATCGCAGTTCCGGAAGATTATATCGCTGAACTGCGATTTTTTATGCTGCATCCGATCAACAGGCAATCGCTAAACAGGCATGACTGGGCGGATATATTCTTAGTCTTCAGTTCCAGTTTCCGCTGGTTTTTCACCGAATACTCGATCAGGTCGTCTCCTTCCTTTAAGGGCAAATCACAAAAGGCTACATCTTCTTTCAGCACTTTGTTAATCCGGGGTGCAGTAATCTTCATCTTTTTGCAGTTTTATAAAGTCTTTGTACAATTACATGGAAGCTATCTTCTCTGATAGAATAGGGCTATAACTCAGATAGTTCTGGTTATTGGCATAGATGTAAAGCAGCGAACCATTTTTGATCGTATTGATAATCGGCTTGCTTACCGCTTGCGGCAGGGCAGGGCAACCGAAGCTGCGTCCCAGGCGACCGGAGGATGCGATAACGGACGGGTTTGAATAAGCAGCCCCATGAATAACGGTCGCCCTCTCTTTCGCCCGGTCATTAATCCCTCTCTCCAGTCCGTTGAGGACAAGGGAGTAACCGTTCTTTTCCTAATAGGTGTTTTCGGTAAGGAAGAAACCTAACGAACTTTTCAGCGAGCCGTTTTCGTTGGAGAATGAAGTTGCATACTTGCCGCCACTGTTTTTGCCATGGGAGACGAGCGACGTGAAAAGCAGTTTTTTATGCCGCATATCGAACACATAGAATCGTTCTTCGGTGGAGGGTTTGCTGAAATCTATTAAAGTGAGTATTTCTTTACTTTTCTCGTCTATCCTGTTGTAGCCGGTAATGGCCTGCTCGAAGGCGGTATAGTTGACCACTCCTTCCAGTTTCATTTCCTAATATAGCTGCTGACAGCCCGAAACTTCGCGGGTACGGGGTTCCGAACTTCTCATGGTGGAGTAGTTGGCTGGGAGCAAAAGAAGAAGCAGGTATAAGAAAAATCTGTGCATGTCTGTGTGAATCAGGCTGCAAAGTTAGAAATTTTAATCGAAAACAAAAACAAGTGTGCCTTCAACCGGTGCCCAATCGTAAATAAATTTAGCATGTGAAGTCGCGTTTCTTACACACATGTGGGATCGGGGTGTGGTTCCCAGTGTCGGGCTGTATTCGATCAGTGTTTTGCGGGGAGCGTTGACCGGCACGCCGTGTATATAGCCGCCATTGGTAAACCGGCTGGCATAGGGGGCAAAGCCGCCCGTTTCAGTGATGCCGTCTACCAGGTAAATCATTCTGGCTTTCTTTTCCTAAATGACGAAAATACCCGGAGGTGTTTCCTGTGCGTACGGCGGGTGATGTAAACCCGTTGTCGCCGGGTTCATGCTTCTGACAAGCCATCTGTCGCTATCCTGTTCCAGGGCGGCAATATTCTGGTTTTTGGTATCCACGAAAATAGCTTTGCTGAATACGATGGTGTCGGGAATGGCTTTGATGTATTTTCGGGGAACCAGCCATTCTTTTCCGGTATGGACGGATGCTATTTTGATGAAGTTCGTATAATCCTGCAAATGCTTGACCAGTGCGCCGTCCCTTCCGTAGATTTCCGGAATGGAGGTATCGGTCGGCAGGTAGAGGGGGACACCCTGGAATCGTTCTACTCCCAGCGAGTCGGCAATTCTCCGGTAGGAGTCGCGGTGATAGTTTCTGACAAGAGGGGCTTCACCGTTTTTATTCCGATAATTTTGGAGGATCGCCCAGGTTGCCGATTCTTTTTGGATCGACTCCAGCCAGGTAAGCCGTTCGCGTATCTTATCCCATTGGAAGGAGCGGGTAGTATCTTTATAAGGATAGCTGTCGGCAAGCGTATGCTGGTCGTAAAGTAAATCCTTTTCTATTACGATTTCTTTGGGAACGGTGTCGGTCTCCACCGCTTTTTCTACCAGAATCGAATCTGCCTCCGGCATTTCACCGGAAGCCGGCCTGTCTGTTTTTGTTGTGCAATGACTCAGCGCGACGAGGCAGAATATCGAAAATAGAACAGCTCTTTTCATCCTGTTTATTCTTTTTGTGAAGATACTAATTTTTTTGAATAACAGCAAATCAGTTCAGGGAAAAGAGGCTGTGCCGTTTAGTGAAACCGGGGTTTCTCTTAATCATATTTAATTACGTTGACCGGACAGCTTTCGGCCGCCTCTTTAATACCTTCTTCGTAATCGTTGAAGTCGACCCCTTCGTTTACGTGGGAACGGTCGGTCACCTGAAAAACTTCCGGGCAGATGCCCTCGCAAGTATCGCAAGCTATGCAGTCTTCTTCTATCCAAACACTTTTTATTGCCATAGTTGTATGCATTAATCATTATTACTGTTTATATAACAAAGCCCGCTAGCATTTGGTTGATGTATATCGTACACGAAACCTTTCCGGTTTAAAACTAATTTAACG
>JAJPZM010000223.1 GCA_021204335.1 Parabacteroides sp.
TTACGGTTGAATCCTGAGCCTGGCTTCCTTTAATATTATACTTATAATAAATAGAAAAAGAAGAAAGATTGATTTGCAGGATATTTCCACTACCGTATGTATTTGTTACATATAAACCCGGGAAAAATTTGTTGAAATCTTCCTGATTTTTGAAAGTGTTCGGGTTATTGACAGACTCGTCATAAAACTTCTGGCCGAACTCTCTAGGCATCCTGATAGTGACAGACGGAACATAGGTGGGGTCGCCATTTGAGTTTATCGCATTCCTGATACTGTCCGGTACTGAATTGTCGTGCGCCGCATAGGTTTGCTTACCTAACGATTGCTGCAAATCGCAGTATGTATCTGGATCGAAATTTGTATAAAAGTCTCTCTCCAATTGTTTGGTTACCGGAAATATTTCTGCCCGCATCGGGGTTAATGAATCTCCAACCCACGAACCGCTGTAATATGAGATTCTAAAATCGACGGAGTCGATCTTGCCATTGATCGGTTCGTGTTTAAATTTGAAGCCTTCCAGACAATAAAACTGGCAAATATAATCAGATTTCACACTACCATACAACGGGTCGTAAAACTCGCCGAGTAGTCCATTAGTAGTTCTTGTATATACCGAATCCATCAGCAAGGTTGTTGCTTGCATCTGGAAAGTATCTACATATACGGGCATTTTGTCTCCTTCAGGCTGAATGGTCGAGCCTACCAGATTCAAATCATCACTACACCCACTCAGGATTGATATTCCTAAGCCCAGGCCAATTAATAAAGGCTTGATGTTCATCATTTTAATCTTTCATTTATTTAGAATCTAATACGACATCGTAAAATTCGTTGAATGCATCCATATAAGTTTCCGGCGACTGGTAAGGAAGGAACGGAGTATCCTTTTTGGTTGCAATATAGTCCAGTACATCCTGGTTGATCGTTTCACTGCCTTGTATCATGCCGTCGGCAAAATCGATTGCCAACTTGGTAAGACCCACGAAGCTGGTATCGGCTTTAATGCCTTTCAAGTCGCTCTCTTTAGCACCGTCTGCCTTTAATTTACCGGCAAACTCTTTTCTAAACGGCGTTTTAAAGTCGTCATTATAAATTGAGTAGACAATTTTTGCATTTTTAAGACATGGATCGTCTGCATACATTCTTTTTATGTATAATGCAGTCAGGGCGGATATCCATCCGTGACAATGGATCACATCCGGTATCCAACGCAGTTTCTTTACTGTTTCCAATACGCTGCGAACGTAAAAGATAGAACGGTCGTCGTTATCTTCGTATTCATTGCCATCCTCATCGCTAACTGTGTGCTTGCGCTGGAAAAAGTCTTCATTATCAATGAAGTAAACCTGCATGCGTGCGGCCTGAATGGATGCCACCTTAATGATCAGAGGGTGGTCTGTATCATCAATAATAAGGTTCATACCCGACAATCGGATAACCTCGTGCAACTGATTGCGTCGCTCGTTGATATTTCCAAATTTCGGCATGAAAGTTCTGATCTCGCGACCACGCTCCTGAATGCCTTGCGGCAAGTTTCTGCATATTGTTGCAATCTCAGATTCGGGAAGGTAGGGTGTTATTTCTTGGGCTATAAACAAGATTTTTTTTGCATCCATTCTGTAAACTAGTTTTATAAAGACGACACAAAGATAATAAATTTCTTTCATTTACGGTAATTATTTATTTGCTTTGCACCGTCAATGAGCATCTAAGAGATGAAAATAGTAAACAGCATTCAAGATTTAAAGCGTTATCTTGCCGAAGAAAGACAACATAACAAGCAAATAGGCTTTGTTCCTACTATGGGAGCATTACACAACGGACATCTGAGCCTGGTTAAGCGTTGTGTGGAAGAAAACGATGTATGCGTAGTGAGTGTATTCGTTAATCCGACCCAGTTTAACGACAAGAACGACCTTGCCACTTATCCCCGCACGCTAGATAAGGATTATGCATTATTGGAACCGGCCGGTTGCGATTATGTCTTCGCACCGACGGAAGCCGAGATGTATCCCGAACCGGATACGCGTACGTTCGATTTTGGTATCGTATCGGCTGTGATGGAAGGTGCCCGCCGTCCGGGACATTTTAACGGGGTTGCCCAGATCGTCAGCAAATTGTTTTATGCCATAGAACCGGATAACGCTTATTTCGGAGAAAAAGATTTCCAGCAGATTGCCGTTATTCGTGCCATGGTGAAGCAGTTGAACATTCCGGTAAAAATTAACGCTTGCCCGATCCTGCGTGAGGATGACGGACTGGCATTAAGCAGCCGAAACGTACGTTTGACACCTGAACAGCGTCAAAAAGCACCGTTAATAGCACGTACGTTAAAAGAAAGTACTAACTTTGCAGCCGGAAAAAGCGTGCAGGAGGTGATTGATTATGTAGTGAATACGATTAATGTCGATCCTGTTATGCGAGTAGAATATTATGAGATCGTAGACGGAAACACCATGGAATCGATCAAAAACTGGTCGGATACGGATTATGCCGTAGGTTGTATTACGGTGTATTGCGGTGAAGTTCGCCTAATCGATAACATAAGATATAAGTAGCTGATAAATAAGGAGATCCATTTCTTCAAAAAAGTCAGGACTTTTGATTTTAAAAGTCCCTTATTTTAAATGCAAAAGACCCTGCTTTTATTTTAGAGACATTTAATGGTAATCAAAATATACAGAAAACGATGTTTATAGAGGTAGTTAAATCAAAGATTCACCGGGTGACGGTAACGGAAGCCAATCTGAATTATATCGGTAGTATTACGATCGATGAGGATTTGCTGGATGCCGCCAACCTGATTCCAAATGAAAAGGTGGCTATTGTGAACAACAATAACGGTGAACGTTTTGAAACGTATATCATCAAAGGCGAACGGGGTTCCGGCATGATTTGTCTGAACGGAGCCGCTGCCCGAAAGGCTCAGCCCGGGGATATCGTCATCATCATGTCGTATGCCCTGATGGATTTTGAAGAGGCTAAAACATTTAAACCGGCTGTCGTGTTCCCCGATACGGCAACCAATAAACTGATATAGAGCATCGGTAGCAGAACTTGATATGTTATAAGATAACAGGAAAAAAGCTCGCCGGTTGCCGACGGGCTTTTTTGTGACCATTTGTTTACCTGATATAAAAGACTTAACGTATGTACACAAACAAATAAATCTGGAATGTAAGTTACCCTATCTTTTTAAGCTTGTTGGCGCAGAATATCATTAATGTGACCGATACGGCATTTCTGGGGGGGGTAGGAGAAGATGAAGTGGGGGGCGTCTGCAATGGGCGGTATCTACTAAAT
>JAJPZM010000324.1 GCA_021204335.1 Parabacteroides sp.
GTATTATACTTATTAAACTTTAAACCGGATGCAAAGATAAGCATTTCCGCCGTAATATTATTTGCCTTTAAAGTATTACTTTTGCGGTGAATATGGAAAAGAAGATACACGTCAACGATCTGGGAACCATTATCCTTCGTACAATCCCGCGAGCAACCCGTTTTACGCTGAAAATATCAAAGGGAACGATCACCGCCACCATGCCGGTTGGGGGTGACGAGGGGCGCACGCTGGCGTTTATCGAAGAAAACCGGGAGAAACTTCTCGCTGCATTGGAGAAGCATCCGGCACGTCCGTTGCTCGACGAATCAACAGTCTTGCAAGCAACAACTTTCCGGTTGGAGATATTCCGCACAGACCGCGATAATTACTATATGACCCTGAAAGACGGCTTGCTCCGCATTGCCTGCCCTTCCGATACGCGCTTCGAGTCGGAGAAGGTACAGCAGATATTGAAAGAGTTGCTGGAGAAAGCCCTGCGCCACGAGGCCAAACGCCTGTTGCCCGACCGGTTGATGGCATTGGCTGCCCGCCACCGTTTCACCTGCACCGGCGTACGCATCATGAACAGCAAGACAAGGTGGGGCAGTTGCAGTTCGCGCAAGAGTATCAATCTCTCCCTGTCCCTGATGCTCCTCCCCTGGCACCTGGTCGATTACGTCCTGCTCCACGAGCTTTGCCATACCATCGAGATGAACCACAGCGACCGCTTCTGGGCCTTGCTGAACAGCCTGACGGATAACAAGGCGCTCGCCTTACGGAAGGAGCTGAAAAGCTATCGTATGTTCTAAAAAGTATCATATATTATGATACGACTGTGTCACAATATATGATACTGCATTCTCATAATATATGGTACTACATTTTCATAATATATGAGAATATATTCTCACCACATAGGACTCTCCCTGTCCAAGTAAGGATGTTCTATTATTGTGCCAGCGAGAAGCGGATAGCTACGCCATAATTTGAATTGGATGTCGGATAGGACGCACTCGAGATCAGCGGTTCGTTGATTTGCAGATCATAGAAAGCGCGAAGCGTCAGAGCGCGGCTCAGACCGTAATCGGCAGAAAACTGTATCGTCTTGGCGATGTTTCCGCTGGTGGCCTGCGTAGTGACGTCTTCGATCTTACGGATCAACGATTGCATTCTATCATAGGAGAAGTCGAGGCGTACGGTCAGGTCATTGCTGAAATCGCGCGTCTTCTTCATCTTCAATATCTTGTTGAACTCGGCAAACTTATAGCCCAGACCCACTGTGAACTTGTTGGACAGCGCTTCCACGATCTGATAAGAAGAAATGTTCAGGTTTAGGTTGCGAGTGGTCGTATAGTCGGCACGTATCGTGACGTTGTTCAACATCGTCGCATCGACACCCAGCAGCGGGCTGAAGCTTTCAGTCAGGCTGACGGACGATATGGAATAAGGAGCCGAGGGAACTGCCTCGTCGGATGCACCCAGCGTGAATCCCAGGTTATCGCCCAGGCCGGCATCTACCCAGCTCGACTGCCCGAGGTAGGAACCTATATTATAGGTACAACGATACTGGTGGCTGAGCATGACAGATTTGAAATACTTCTTAACCGTCGGGACGCGGATCAGGCCGTCGAACGTAACACGCCAGTTAGGCAGCATGCTGCGGATGGCGGGGAACGGCGACAACGAGATGCTGTTGGCATCTTTGCCGGTATATGCCGCCAAGAATGCAGGTATCAGCACTTCGGCGGAGTTCATGTTGACGGATCCTTCCTTATAAGGCTGACCACCCAACCCGGTTTGACCCAGGAAGCCGCCGGTCGGATAAGTAGTCCCGGCATAACGGCTTTCCAGCCGGTTGGCAATGATCTCGCGGTTCTGCACAAACTTCTCGAATGTTTTCGATGCGTAGCCATTATCCGCATTGCCGGCTCCTTTGAAGAAGCTGCCCAGGGCAATGGTGGTCATGGTGAAGTTACCGCCTGTCAGCTCCGGCATACCGGAATACATGTATTGTATATCGGTGCTGCGGGTATCTACGCGGCTGGCGTTGAGGTCGACCTTCAGACCGGTTATCGGTTCCAGGTTCGCCTGGATATTCAGGTTCTTGGCACTGCTCATCACAGCGGGGTTCACGTTGTTGGTGTTCTTCACCAGCCAATCGCGCTCGTCGGCATCTTCAATAAAGCGCCGGTTGACGGCACCGAAAGCAAACCCGAGTCCCGGAGTAAGTCCGAACGGAGAGCGTTGCTGTCCGAATATATCGCCGATCATCGGACGGAAGCCGGGCACCATCATACCATCGGTCGTTGCATACTGGATATTAACACGACGGATCATCATCAGGAAGCGGGCAGCGTGTTCGGCCGATTTATACAGGAAATCTTCCGTAGCTTTCGGACCCGGCTTGATCGTCAGTTTCAGATGCGCGGTATCTTTGTTCAGGATCATTACCTGAGCGTAGTTGATCGGCTTGTATTTGATCGCATACACTTTGCCGTCGGTACCACGCGCAGTGATGCGCACCTTCTTGGTGAACATGCCATGTTGCACGACTGTTCCGCTATCCAGGTTCAACTGAATATCTTTTTCGAGTTTGATCTCTTTCTTTTCTTTTGTTTTGGCAGTTGCCCGGGTGGCGGAGAACTTCTGGTTCACTTTCTTCAGATACTTGTTCTTGTTGTAGAAAGAAAGCAGGTTCAGACTGCTTTGCCAATCGATCTGGCGCTGGTTCTTGATAGTGTTACCGATTTCCGTTTCGGTGGTGGCACCACGGTCCCAGTTATACTGCGCATTGTAAGTAACCGAACTATTCACCCAATCCAGGACAGGGATAAACTGGAGCGGCAGGTTCCAGGTGACGTTGAACGTCTGGTCGTACTTCAACGGTGTACCGAGGTCGGCAATACTTTGTTTAACCGAGTCTTTCCATATCTGGTACTGGTCGGGAGCCAGCTCTTTGTTGACCTGCACGTAGGGTTCTTCGATACGGGCATTCGTACCGGAAGTAAACGTCATATTCAGGTTGTTCGTGAAGTCCCAACGCAGGCTGAAAGCACGATCCCAATAGAAGTTGGAACTGAAGATGACGCTGGGCTTGTCGCCGGTGTTCTCCAGGTCGCGCAGCTGCAATTCGTAGTAGTTACGCATCATAGCCGTCTGGAAACTAATGTTGGAAGGAACATAGTTCAGCGAGAATTGCTTGATATAGCGGGTATATCCGTTGTTCTTCTTCACTTTCTGGAACGGGCGGAAAGGCTTCACATACGGCGTGTAGTTGTAGGCGAAGTTACCGCGGTAGTCCTTCGTCGTTTCGTATTCCGTTTCCGGGTTCTGCGTTTTCGACTGGCTGTAGGAATAACCGATCGAGAAGTTCGCCGGGTCGTAAGGCATCGGCGTCTTACTGCGGATATCAGCCTTCACATTCGTGAACGAGATGCTTTTGATAACCGTCTTATCTACCGAGAAGCTCTTGATCGAATCCTTTTCCGCTTTCGTCTCCACAGCATCCAGCGCGTCGCTCAGCTTGATGTCCTGGTCCAGCGGATTATATTTCGGCTTAGTCATTTCCTTGGAATAAGCGTAGTACATCGGTATGCTCACTTTCGCCTTTTCGGGGAAGAATTTACCCCACTCGATATTGGTCGCTATGTTATATTGCAAGAAGTCGTCGATACGGCGTTCGGATAACGACTGGTCGAGCGCACCGAAACCGGCAGTCTCGATACGTCCGCCCACATTTACCGTACCCAGGTCGGAGACGGCCACATTCAGGTTGGCGTTGGCTGCCCATCCGCCTTCTTCATTGAAGTCGCTCAGGCGCAATTCGTTCACCCAGACTTCCGCACTCTTAACGGTATTCTGATTATTGCGCACACCGATCATGATCACTTTCACATCCGACAGGCTGGGGTTACCTACGATACTGATCAGATGTCTCGCATTGTCGGGGTTAGGTATCGAATAAGCGGTTTGGAAGTTGACGCCGCTCACGCCTTCCCGTTTCTTCTTGTTACGTTCCAGCTTCAGGTTGGTCAAGACTTCAAAACGGAAATCCATCGTATTTACATCCGGGACCCACACCTTCTCTGCCGTAGTCGATTCGCCCCCTTCTCCGGTATAATCGGTCAGGGTTAACGGCACTTCGTATTCGTAGTAGTTATTCTTATAATCGGAACCCAGGCGGATAAATACAGACATATCCCCATCGCGAGGCGTATTCGGATCGCCGTCGAAAAGTTTCTCGGCATGGGCAAACATCTGCAAGCGTTTGTACTGGCGCAGGTCGTAAGAAGTGTTCTTGTAAACGGCACGTGCATCATGTGGCGAAAGATTGGTTACTTTCAGCGACAATGCCTGTTCGTTCTGGCGTGTCAACTGCGGCTGCCCGATCACGTTCGCACGGCTGACACCCGGGGGAGTCATGTATCTGACTGGCTTACGCGTACTGTTCTCTTCTATATTGACAGAAGAAACTTCCAGGGTTCCGTTTGACTGTACCGGCACATTGGGGTTGGACAGGTCTTGTTCATACGAACGCCAGTCGCCGCGTACCAACTCGAAGGTACCGAAACGCAAAACTGTCGGTTTGTTGAAATCGGTCAGGTACATACGCATGAAACGCACACTCTTGAAGTCGCTGATAACACCGATACGACGGTTGTATTTCTTTACAGGTATCTTAAACAGGTACCAGGTAACCTGATCCTCTTTATCGTTGGCCAGGCGGGGTTTTACCGTTTTCGAATCGACGATATAGTTCTCTCCCACTTTCAGCTCATCCGGGCGGAGCGATACTTTATATTCAAAGTACTTCTCGTTCCTGTTCATGGTGTTATCCTGGTTCAGGTCTTCCACATCCGGATTCTTAGAGGCGGAAGTATCGTATCTTTCACCGGTTTTGCCGGATTCGGGAGAGTTTCCTTCGGTACCGTTATAACGTTTGTAACGGGTAAGGATGCCTGCCTGCTCGTCGTCGTAGGCCGTACCGCGGAAGTAACGGAATTTATCTGTTGCCGGGTTTCTCAAGGGAGAGAATTCGTCACCTACCATTAAAGCCTGAACTTCCGGAGACAGTTTAGTCTTCAACTTCTCTATAAATTCCATATAAGTCGGATATTCGCATTCCTGCTCGGCAGACAAGCCGTTTAATCCGACATCCTGTCTATCACGTGCTCCGGCAGCATTGTCGAAAGCATATACCGTACTTTGTTGTTTCGGGACAAGTCCCCAAACGGTAGAGTCTACTTTACTCATATCGCCATCGATCGGCAGACCGTTCTCATAGAACTTCCTTTCGTCTTTCAGGACATCTTCGGATATTTCACCGAGGTTGAAGTAGAGGTCGCCCCCTTTGTTAGAGCCGTCTTCGTTCTTCAGGAACGGATCGAGCATCCAGAATTCGATATATTCGATATTGGCCGTCTCGAAGTCGCTCTGGTCGATCTTACGCATGACTCCACCCCAGCGCTGTTCCGGGTTCTGGAGTGTACCGTCCGGGTTCACCAGGTCGGCATCCAGGTTATACGGTCCGCGTTCGTTCGGGTAGTAAGCCAGGTTGAGTACGTTGATTGTACTTGTTTCGTTGTATCCCTGATCCTTATCCGGGAATAACTCGTCGACCGGAATTTCGCGCACATAGTGGTCAGAGATAGAGTCTTTATTCAGATACGATGGGCGCTGGCTCGAGTTCTTACGGGTAAACAATCCGTCAATATAGTACCATGCCAGCAAAGCGCGGTTCTTACCGTATTCGATATCGTTCACTTTGGATGCTTCCGGGAACCGGGGTCTGACATCATCATCAAACGGAGTACTTGCCAGCTTCCATGAATAAGGGTTCAGTAAATCGAAGCCGCTCTGGGTCGATTCGAAGTCGTCCAGATAAGAATATCCGCCGGTTTCCTTGTTTTCGTAATGGCCGGCAATAAGGTTTGCAAACTCGACATTGAATGAAATCTGGCTCGGTCTGGACAGGTTAAGAAGCGGCAACTTGTCGAACATATTGGTAAGCCATTGGCTCTCTCCTTTATAAGAGGTGTTCAACCCCCATAAGGTATTGTTAATGGATTCATCGCCAATCGTAGTCTTTGTGGTCAGCGGCATTTCCGACATATGCATAATGGTGGCACCCAGCATAAAGTCAGGAGTAAACTGATAGTTCAGGTCCAACCCCAACATCGTTTTGCGCTGCATGCTGTAAGCGGTCTGGTTTTCGAGGGAAACACTGACAGGCGTACCGGCTGCAATGATACTTTCATTCAGAATCGTAACCCGGCCTGAAGTATAATCCACCGTATAATCCACATTCTCGGTCAGCGTAGCTCCGGCAGCGGTGACACGCACCGAGCCTCGTGCAACGTTTGTAGCTCCCAGATCGATTTCTGCAGCAGAAGAAGCCTTATACTCTCCACGCAGGATAAACTTGTTTTTCTCGGCAATCTGCCGGGCAACAGTCTGGGTCGAGTCGTACAATTCCTGGAATACATATTTATCGGCAATGGTTGAATTATGGGTAATAGCCGTTATCTTCTTTTTTAGGCTGGAACCGAATGGCTCGACAGACGGGAAGATTACTTTTCCGGTTGCCGGCTGTATGGTATATCCTTCTACAAAATCGAAGAATCCGTCGGCATGCTCATCGTTCTGCGAGTTCAGACGGTCGGCACCCATTACCCGGATCCAGATCTGTTTCTTTGCGTCTGATACGGTTTCCGGCAGATAGTTGATATATGTACCGGTCGTATCGCTCTGGTAAAGAACATCCAGGCGGAACTTTTCCTTCTGAACGGAGTAGGCACCCAGCGAATAGATATTCTTCATCATCAGGTCCCAGTACTTCATACCCGGCGACATGTTAACACCTTTCAACATCTTTACATACAGACAGGCACTGGGATTGCTCGGATTGCTGTCGGAAAACTCACCTACCCGCTGAGTCTGCTGATTGCCGGCATTATCAGCATATTGATATTCGTAAGCTACTGCCAGCACTTCATCTGATTGCAGGTTCATATTCAAGGATATGTACCCCAGTTGCTTGTCGTATGTATATTCTGAGTTGGCATCCAGCAAACGGGCACTTTCCACTTTCTCATACTCGGAACCGGCAATAAATGCCGATAATACCCGGCTGTCGAGATTGCGGGCTTCCGAATAAGTGGTGGTCATTTGGTTGTACAACGTGTTAGCATTGTTGGCAGGCAATGTATAACCGGTTGCCGGGAAACTGACCGGATTATAAATGTATTTATTGTCGTTCTCACCGATATCGGTAAAAGCAACAATATTACGCGCCTGGTCATAATTTCCTCTTTTATTAGTTACCCACACTTCCAGACGGGTGATAGATACAGGAGAGCTGATTACGGGTAGCTTGGCCATCGCTTCATCATATCTGTCACGAAAATAGTGTGCCAGGAAGAAGTGACGGTTCTCGTCGTACTGGTCGATTCGCATTTCGAACGACTTGGTCTGGACACCGCCTTTTGAACTGACCGTTTTCGATTCAGACTCCTGCTGGGCAAACAGCGTGTTAATCCTTAATTTACCAAATTGTAAGTCTACCTTCATACCGAACAGAGCAGCTCCACCGTTAATCAATGAGTTACTGGTAGTCATTGAGACATTACCGGCTTCCAGCGATTTGATGATTTCATCTTCTTCACCGGTATATGCTAACTTTAACTTTTTGGAGTCGAAGTCAAACGAAGTCTCCGTATTGTAGTTCATATCGAAGTTTACCTTCGATCCGACAGAGGCCTGGACATTTAGCTGTACGCTCTCGTCGAAATTAAAGAAAGTACGGCTACGTGCACGTTCGGGAAGTGAAGGGTCTTTGGTACTGTTCGTCTTCAACCCTAAAGTAACCTCAGCCGATCCCTGTGTTCTTACACGAACGCCACCGGGACCGAATATCCTTTCGGCAGCACCAATACCGAACTGCATATCCGACAAATTGAACTGTCTATCAGCTTCTTTCTGGAATTCTTCTTCATTCTTCTGCCGATAGTAGGAACGGAGCGACTGCTGCATGCTGTAATCCTGATATTCTTCAGGGCTCAGGTTGATAGGTGTGATCAAATCTTTATCGCCTAACCGGGTACGGACAACGTAGCTTCCGGTCTTGATATCATATTCAACGACTGTCTTCACGTTTTCCGGATCGCGCAAGTCCATCGGCAACTTCTTGCCCAGGTCTTCATAATCTTCCGGTACGGTTTTGGATACCGGGTAGCGGGTAGCCGGGACAGTATCCTCCTCCACCAACTGAATATCCGGCAGCGTAGCCGTATAGGTCAGATAGTCGGCATTCAGCGAAAGCATACTGACCCCGAATAGTAGCATGGTTACCCAGATAAGATATTTAAGAATTCTTTTTTTCATTTTAAACTGTCAACTACCACTTATCAACTGTCAACTATTAAAGCATTCTGAGTGCGCTTTTTATTACTTGTTCCACTGCCAGCGTCGGCGTACTTTTCAGTATGGAACTAACTGCTTTCTGCGAAGCCGACTTCTGGAATCCCAACATAACAAGGGCGGCAACCGCTTCTTCTGCAACCGCTGCGTTGCCAACTGAGGAACCGGGTGCGGCACTCACCATCGCTTCGCTTGTTTTCACCTTATTTTTCAGGTCTACCAATATACGTTGTGCTGTTTTCAACCCGATTCCTTTTACCGAGGTAAGTGCCGCTTCATTCTTGGTAGCGATCACCTGTATCAGTTCGGAAGGCGGAAGGGACGATAAGATCATACGTGCCGTATTGGGACCGACACCGGATACTGATGTCAGCAACAAAAACAACTCGCGCTCAGCTTTCTGGGCAAAACCGAATAACAGGTGAGCATCTTCACGTATCACCTCATATACGTAAATTTTCCCCGAAGGTTTCCCGCCGAATGCGCTGTATGTAGTCAGGGATATGTTGAGTTGGTAACCGATCCCGGCACACTCGATAATCATTTGTGTAGGAGTAAGCTCTACGATATCCCCTCTTATATATTCTATCATTCTGTGTTATATCTTAGTAATTCGTACCTATTATAACGCAAAATTAACCAAAAGTATATATCAGACCTAAAGAAATCTTCAATTACGTAAATAATTACTCCCTTCCGGGGTATTCGGCGGTAAAGGTTTCAAAGCAGCCGCGGTCTTGCAGCGTCACATAGCAACGCCGGTTATCGGCTCCTCCGAAAGTTATGTTCGAAGGCTTTTTCTCTTTCAGTTGTATTTCGCGAATCAGTTTCCCTTGCGGATTGATAAGGGCTACAGTCCCTTTCTCGTAACGGCATAAATAGAGGTTGCCTTTTATGTCGCAACGGATACCGTCCATGCCGTAGCCTTCGAATGTGTGGAACAGCTTCTTGTTTGCAACCGTCCCGTCGGATTTGATATCGTACACCCAGACTTTTAACTGGGCAGACTCGTTTACGTACAACTTCTTTCCGTCGGGACTTACATCGATACCGTTTGTCGTTCCCATATTCCCTTCCAGAAGGGTAACATTCCCATCGGGAGTGATCAGCCAGAGTTGTCCTTTCTTGTTGGGCCAGTCGGGATCGCTGGCATACAGGTTCCCGTTGGGAGTCAGTGCGATATCGTTCGGCTGGTTCATGTTGGATTCGTGGGCGTATGTCGTGACCTGCCGGGTTTTCATATCTACCTTCAGGATATTGTGTCCGGTATAATCGGCAACCAGCATATCGCCGGCCTTGTTGAACCGGATACCGTTACCCGTAGAACCTTCCGGCAGCGTAACAAAACATTCGTGAGAACCATCCGGACGCACAATGCCGATAGTGCCCTCTTTCCCATAATTCACGGCATACAGGTTTCCCTCCTTATCGGTGGCAGGTCCTTCTATCCCGTTGGTGAAAGTGCCTTCCGGCAGTAAATCGGTTGTTTCCTGCTGTACAGGAGATTGCGCACCGGCAGCCAGCCCGAAAGAAAGGCTGCACATAATCGAAAGAAGCATTGTACGTGCTTTCATAAGCGTTTATTTTATTGTTTCCAGAATCCGGGAACGAGTATTGTCAATACGGTAAATATTTCCAGACGGCCGGTCATCATCAGGAACGACAGGAACCATTTGGACACGACAGGTACTTCCGAGAAGTTGTCGATAGGCCCCAATTTACCCAAGCCGGGCCCGACATTGCTGATAGCCGAAACGGCAGCACCGACGGCATCATCGAAGCCCAGACCGTCGAGCGTCAGAACGATACTGCTGATCACGATCAGCAAGCCGTAGGCAAAAGCGAAAGCCAGTACCCGGTGCACGATATCACCGGATACGATATGCGAATCCATCCGTACAGGGATAATCGCATGCGGATGGGTTTGTTTCTTGAACTCGTTAAACAGGTTTTTCGAAAGGATCACAAACCGTCCCATCTTCAACCCGCCGCAGGTAGAACCGGCGCAACCGCAAATGAACATCAACACCAGGGATATCATCCAGAAGAACGGCCCCCAGGGTATATAGTTCTCGGTAGCAAATCCGCAGGTAGATACCAGTGTGACAACCTGAAAGGATGCCTGCCTGAAGGCTGACGAAAAACCGGTAGCGAACCCCTGAAACATCAGCCAACCGGTTGTAATAGCGATCATCAGCGCCACAAACCAGAAGAACCAACGGAATTCTTCGTCGTGGAACAACTTCTTTACATTCCCATTGAAACAGAAATAGATTAGGGTTATGTTAGTTGCCCCAATAAACATAAAGATCGTAATTACATACTCGATATAGGAAGAATGCCAATAAGCGATACTCGCGTTCTTCGTAGAATACCCACCCGTAGAGATCGCTGTCAGGGCATGGTTTACGGCATCGTATAAATTCATCGGTCCCGCCCAAAGCAACCCGACCAACAGGATAGTAAGGAACAGGTAAACATCCCAAAGGCGTTTGGCAACCTGTGTCACGCGGGGACGGAAGCGCTCATGGGTAATACCCGGCGTCTCCGCATTAAACAACTGGGTGGCCCCTCCTCCCAGAATAGGCATCAGGGCTACGGTAAATACGATCATACCGATCCCTCCCTGCCATTGGGTAAGGCTTCGCCAGAAAAGAATACCTTTCGGAAGCGCTTCGATGTTGGTCAGAATAGTCGAGCCCGTCGTGGTAAAGCCCGACATCGTTTCGAAGAAAGCATCTGTTATATTGTCGATATATCCACCCAGATAGAAAGGGAGCATTCCCAGTAAGGAGAAAAGGATCCAGGTAAAGGTAACGGTCAGCATGCCTTCACGCCGACCTGCCGTATATTCGTTGGCACGGAAACCGATTGCATAAAGGGCTATTCCGGTTCCGAATATAATTCCGCAGGATATGAGCAACGGAATCAGGTCTTCTCCCTTATAAAGGAATGCCACGACCGCCGCCATCAGCATAAACAGCGTTTCGAGGATGCACATCATCCCCAGCATTTTTATTATAAAACGTATATTCAATAACATACTTAATTAAAATAATCTTCCAGTTTACGCATGGCAGTCTCCAGGCAGAACACCACGACGTGGTCGTAAGCCTGTATCTGGGTATCACCCTTAATCATCATCGGTTCGCCATCGTGTATCAGTCCGCCGAGCGTCAAGTCTTTAGGCAGATGCAGGTCTTTTACCTGTTTGCGTGTGATCTTGGAGTCAGGACGGGCCACCAGCTCGGCCACATCGGCATTGGCAAAGGTAAGGAACTTCACGTTCGACACGTCCGCATCCAGCAGGAACTGATAGATGTGGCTGGCTGCAATCAGCTTCTTGTTGATAACCGAACCGATATCCATATTCTCCGCCAACGGTATATAATCGATATTCTCGATCTTGGCAACCGTTTTGAATACGCCGAACCGTTTGGCTGCCAGGCATGCTAGTATATTGGTACTCGAGTTGTCGGTCAGGGCCACAAAAGCCTGCGCATCCTTGATGCCTTCCTGCATCAGCAACTCGGTATCGCGCCCATCACCATTAATGATCAGCACGTTGCTCGGCACAACCTCCGCTATGCGGTGGCTCTTTTCCTTGTTTGTTTCCAGAATCTTTACGCGGATATTATTCGGCAGGTACTGGCTGGTACGTATCGCAATACGGCTTCCTCCCATAATAAATATCTTCTTCACTTCCGGGTCTTTCTTGCCGGCATGTATCTGTACGTCTTTGATATGCTCCTTGGTTGTCGTAAAAAAAACGATATCGCCGGGTAGTATATAGTCGGTACCACGCGGGATGATCGTTTCGTATTGCCGCTTGATGGCAACGATATGGTAGAGCTTCTGTTCGTTCAGCAACTCGGCAAGCTGCTTGTTGACCAACCGGGAGTTTTCGCGCACTTTCACCCCGATCAGGATCAATGCCCCACCGAACAGTTCCCAATACTGGCGTGTCCACGGGCGGCGTATGGCGCTGACAATCTCTTTGGCAGCCAGCATCTCCGGATAGATCATCGAGTGGATGCCCAACTTCTCGAACAGTTCTTTATTTTTAGGTAAGAGATATTCGTAATTATTGATACGGGCAAGCGTTTTACGCGCGCCCAGTTTGGATGCCAGGATGCTGGCCGCTATATTGGTCGTTTCTTCGGGAGTAACGCTGACAAATAGGTCGGTTTTCCTGATCCCCGCCTCTTCGAGGTCACGGATGGAAGTAGGGTTGCCTACCATAGGGAGAATCTCCATATTGGTATTCGTAATATTCAGACGATCCTCGTTAGGATCCATCAGAATAATATCCTGTTTTTCCTGTGATAGCATCTTTGCTAGATGCGTACCCACTTCGCCTGCTCCGGCAATAATAATTTTCATTTTACTACTTGTTATTCGTTCATCATCTTTCTGATCTCCCCGGCAATGCTGGCGGTATCCAGGCCACACAACTTATTGAGTTCGGGAATCGATCCGTGTTCAATGAATGAGTCGGGTATACCGATGCGTTTTACCCGCGGAGTATATCCGTTATCGGCCATAAATTCAAGCACAGCGCTACCCAATCCACCTTTCACCACTCCGTTCTCAACAGTAATGACGCGCTTGAACTTTCTACCTACTTCGTGCAACAATTCTTCATCGATCGGTTTCAGATAAATCATATCATAATGGGCAACCGACAAACCGTCGCCCTCCACTTCAGCAATGAATTTTATCACTTCGTTACCGATCGGACCTATGGTCAAGACGGCTATATCGTCTCCTTCTTTCAGTTTTTTACCTTTCCCGATTGGGAGTATTTGCATCTCGTTCCGCCAATCTTTCTTCTCCCCTTTTCCTCTCGGATAGCGGATCACGAAAGTACCCTCCGCCTCTTTATATCCGGTAAACATCAGATTCCTCAGGTCCAGTTCGTTGAGCGGCGAGGCAATAGTCAGGTTAGGGATCGGGCGCAGGTAAGCCAGATCGAACACGCCATGATGCGTCGCCCCGTCTTCGCCTACCAATCCGGCCCGGTCAAGGCAGATTACCATGTGCAGCTTTTGCAAAGCCACATCGTGGATAAGATTGTCGTAAGCCCGCTGCATGAACGATGAATAAACGTTACAGAACGGGATCATGCCCTCTTTGGCCAGTCCGGCTGAGAAAGTAACCGAGTGCCCTTCGGCAATTCCCACATCGAATGCCCGTTTGGGGAACGCTTTCATCATATAAATCATGGAACTTCCTGTCGGCATGGCCGGAGTAATTCCCACAATCCGTTCGTCTTGTTCAGCCAGCTCCACCAGCGTATGTCCGAAGACGTCCTGATACAACTGCGGTTCGTCCAAGTTATGAACGATGATCCGTTCGCCCGTTTCCTTGTTGAATTTACCGGGGGCATGCCATTCGGTGGCGGATTCTTCGGCAGGTTTGAAACCTTTTCCTTTCTTTGTCTTGATATGCAGCAATTTCGGTCCCTGCAAATCTTTTATATCGTTCAACAGCTTGATCATGTAATTTACATCGTGCCCGTCCATCGGACCGAAGTAACGGATGCTGAATCCTTCAAACAAGTTATGTTGTTGTGTAAGTAAAGCCTTGAGGCTGTTGTTGAAGCGGATAATGTTTTCGCGGCGGTCGTTGTTGATCAACTTCATCTTCCGCAAGCCCTTATACACGTCGTAACGCATTTTGTTGTATGCCTGGCTGGTCGTGATGTCAACCAGGTACTGGCTCAATCCCCCAACGCAGTTATCGATCGCCATATCGTTGTCGTTGAGGATGATCAGCAGGTTGTTCGGATTCGCCGAGGCGTTGTTCAATCCTTCAAACGCCAGCCCTCCCGTCATGGCGCCGTCGCCTATTACGGCGATCACATGCCGGTTTTCTTCTTCTTTCAATGCCGAAGCGACCGACATGCCCATGGCTGCCGAGATCGAATTGGAGGCATGCCCGGCAATAAACGCATCATACGGGCTTTCATTAGGATTGAGGAAACCGCTGATACCTTTAAATTTACGAAGTGTATGAAAAGCCTCCCTGCGTCCGGTCAGGATTTTATGTCCGTAAGCCTGATGCCCCACGTCCCACACGATCCGGTCGTAAGGAGTATTGAATACGTAATGCAGCGCCACTGTCAGTTCCACAGTGCCTAAACTGGCTCCCAGATGTCCGGGATTTTCAGAAAGTATATCTATTATATATTGACGCAACTCTGCACATACCTGTCCTAATTTTTCGGGGGGTAGCTTTCGCAAGTCCTCCGGATAATTAATGACGTTTAATATGTGTTCATCCTTGCAATCTATCATGTCCACTAATTTTTTGTGGCAAATGTAAAGAATTAACGGCACATAAAATAGTTTTACCGGGGCATTTATTAGCAGAATGGCAAAAAGGGGCGCCCCGGACTAGATGCGTCGGCAGTTCTGGAAGAAAAGGCTTACACTTTTTCCTTGAAAACTGCGCGGCTTTTACCATATAGCGTAGCGAGTTGCAGGCTATAGAGTAGAGAGTGCTACTCTTAAGGGGACGAGCCGATACTATATAGGGAAGAACCCGGCACTATAGTGCCATCCCGTCGGCATGAGTGTCCCGGATGACCAAAACAATAGTGCTACGACCTGCCCAATCGGTTAAAAACACCCTCCTACAGAGCGATTCAGATTTTAGGTGTCACCCGTCACCGCTTCCAACCGATTTAGACATAGCAAATTACAGTGAAGGGTAAATTGTTTTAGCTTTTTTTAGGAAAAACATAGCAGAGTGTCCTAAACGACCACCCATAAGAAACGGCTTGGCATCGGATAGCAAATGAGTAGGCATCGAATGACAAACGGACAGGCACCCATTTTTAAGAGTAGGGTGTTTTGAAATGTTAAGTCCAGTCTTTTAAAATCAAAATAAGGGGCTTTTGACTTTAAAAGACTGGACTTTTTTCGGCTGATCTGCATTATCCGGGTGAAAGCAGCAGGGTTCACCATATCTCACTATAACTTAACACATTACAAGATAAATGAAACGTGAAATCAACTTATTGAAACATGGTGAGAGTATAGCCGAAATCGGACTATTTTGCTAATTTATGCCACCAGAGGAATGCGATAAGCGTAATAGCTGTAATCACTCCGCCGATAATCTGCGAAAGGGTCACACCCAGCCCCAACCCTTCGGGGGCAACAAAGATATAGGTGGAGCAGACAGCCGTCATAAACAAAGCCGGGATCAGGGTGACGATGTATAGCTTTTTCGACTTTGCCAGAAAGACTGTCAATGCCCAGAGGGTAAAGACCGCCAATGTCTGGTTTGTCCAGGCGAAATAACGCCAGATCATGTCGAAACCGTCCTTGTCTTTCTGGCTATACAGCAAGATACCGATCGCAACAATAAATAAAGGAATACAAATCATCAGGCGGCTGGCAATGCTCTTTTGTTCTTTATGCAGGAAGTCGGCAATGATCAGGCGGGCTGAACGGAAAGCCGTATCGCCGGAAGTGATCGGTGCGGCAATAACGCCCAAAACGGCTAATATTCCTCCTACGGTACCCAACCATTCTTTTGTAATACTGTCTACAATAACAGCGGCATTGCTTTCGCCCATACCATTATTGTGATAGAAATAAGTGGCGGCAGCAGCCCAGATCAGCGCTACAATACCTTCGGTGATCATCGCACCGAAAAAGACCGGACGTCCCATCTTCTCATTCTTCATGCAACGGGCCATCAGCGGGCTTTGTGTGGCATGGAATCCGGAAATGGCACCGCAGGCGATGCTGACGAACATAATCGGAAAGATCGGCAGGTTGGCAGGATACTTATTGGCTAACCCATCTGTCAGTTCTGGCAGCGGCGGGTGATTGATAAACAGCATAACCAGAATACCGATCGCCATAAATAACAAAGCTGCTGCAAAGAGCGGGTACATCTTTCCTATTATCTTATCGACAGGCAGCAAGGTTGCCAGGATATAATAGATAAAGACAACGAATATCCAGAAAGTGGCATCCAGAGACTCCGGAGTCAGCTTTGCCAGCAAACCGGCAGGACCGGCAACAAACACCGCACCGACAAGAATCATCAGAACAACAGTGAATCCGCGCATAAACTGTTTGAAGTTCGTACCCAGATAGCGACCAATAACCTCAGGCAAACTTTCACCATTATGCCGCAAAGAAAGCATTCCTGCCAGGTAATCGTGTACGGCTCCGGCAAAGATACTACCCAATACGATCCAGAGGAAAGAAGCGGTACCGAACTTGGCTCCCATAATCGCACCGAAGATAGGACCCGAACCGGCAATATTCAGAAACTGGATCATAAAGACTTTCCAGGAAGCCATCGGGATATAATCGATTCCATCCTGATGAGTGTAAGCGGGAGTTTGGCGGGAAGGGTCAATCCCAAAGATACGTTCTATAAAAGAACCGTAGATAAAATAGCCTGCGATAAGAGCGAGCAGGCAACAGATAAAGGTTATCATCGTTTAAAGTGTTAGAAGTGTAATCAGTCTATTCAAAAAAAAACAAAGGGCGGGCAAACCCCGCCCCTATATGGTTCATCTATTTGTCAAATCAAATACTAGCTGTTCAGCAGACGTTTTACCGTTTCCGAAATAGCACGTCCTTCGGCCTTGCCGGCAAGGGCTTTAGAGGCGACGCCCATCACTTTACCCATGTCTTTTGGGCCGGCGGCACCTACCTGGGCGATGATCGCTTTTACTTCGACTTCGAGTTCCTCGGCTGTCATCTGCTTCGGAAGATAAGTTTCGAGCACTTTCACCTGTGCCAGTTCGGCTTCTGCCAGGTCGGCACGTCCTTGCTGGGTGTAGATTTCAGCAGAGTCCTTGCCCTGCTTTACCAGCTTCTGGATAATCTTCAATGCATCGGCATCACTTAGTGTATCATTGGCTCCCGGAGCTGTTTTAGCTTCGAGGAAGAACTTCTTTACGTTTCTTAATGTCTCGAGGGCTACTTTGTCTTTCGCCTTCATTGCGTTTTTAATGTCTTCGCTGACTTTTTCAAACAAATCCATATCCAATATCTTTTTAAATTATCTGAAACTTATCACTTGCTTACCTCCGGTGTCCGGCTTCTTGCCTTCTGAATGAGCTGCGGAAGGAGCAACGGTAGCCGATGACACAGGGATCTCCTCACCTGCCACTTTCGAACGGGCACGGGCTATTACTTTCGGATCGCGGTTGTAAGTAGGACTATCTTCAATCAGGGCAATCAGGGCATCATCGTCCAGCTCCTCCGGCGTAAGCACAACGGCTTTGGCACGGGCGGCTACGCGACGCATCCGCTGTCCGGAAGCTCCGTAATATTTGTCGATCAGGTCTTTTTCTTCCTGTTCCTTTTTCAGGCGTTCTTCTTCCAGGCGGAGTTCTTCTTCCGTCATGCGACCTTGTTCGATCTGGCGCTTTTCGGCGATCTGCGGAATATCTTCCATACCGAAACCGGTAGCCAGAATCGTCATCTTCACTTTCGTACCTAGCGTATTGTCGATAGCCGTACCCCAGATTACTTCGATATCGTGTCCGAAGCGCGACATGAAATCGTGAACGTCGTTCATTTCTTCCATACGCAACTCGGCTTCTTCACCGAACGAAACGTTGAATAATATCTTTTTCGCGTTAAATACATCGTTGTTGTTGAGCAGCGGAGAGTTCAACGCATCTTCGATGGCCTGGCGTACACGTCCTTCGCCTTCACCGAAACCGTTACTCATCAGGGCTACTCCACCGTCTTTCATCGTGGTGTTGACATCGGCAAAGTCAAGGTTGATAATGCCCGGAAGGGTGATAATCTCGGCGATACTCTTGGCGGCAATGGTCAGCGTATCATCCGCTTTCCCGAACGCATTGGTCATGGTCAGGTCGGAATAGATCGCACGCAGACGTTCGTTATTGATGACCAGCAGGGCATCAACGTTCTTGCTGATCTCTTCCACCCCGTTCAACGCCTGGATGATCTTACGTTCGCCTTCAAACACGAAGGGGATCGTAACGATACCGACGGTCAGGATTCCCATATCTTTAGCAATGCGGGCAATCACAGGAGCGGCTCCCGTACCGGTGCCACCACCCATTCCGGCAGTGATAAAGACCATCTTCGTGCCGTCGCTCAGCATCTTGCGGATATCTTCCATACTTTCTTCGGCGGCCATCATGGCGCGTTCGGGCTTGTTGCCGGCACCCAATCCCTGGGTGATATTGCGTCCGAGCGGCACTTTGACCGGCACGTCGGAACGGTTCAGCGCCTGGTTGTCGGTGTTACACAAAACGAATGTAACATCATGTATGCCTTCTTTGTACATGTGGGTAACAGCGTTACCACCACCTCCTCCTACACCGATCACTTTGATGATTTTAGGAGTATCTGTCGGATAATTGAAACTTAATATTGTATCGTCCATTGTCTTCCGGTTTATTTACATTCGCTGATTTACTTCGTTTCGTCTTCGTCGTCAAAGAGAGTCTTGCCAAAAGTGTCGATGCCTTTGGTCAGGCGGCCGAACAAGCCGGGGCCTTTCTTCTTCGGTTTCTCCTGCTTGGGCGGTTTCTGGGGCTCGGGAGCCTTCACCGGTTCTTCTTCCACCGGTTTCTCTACCTTTACCTCCACCTTGGGCGGGATATATACGGCACAGTTTTCGGTTCCTCTGGCGAGCAAGCCGACGGCTACGGCATATTCGGGATTGTTGGCAATCATCTCTCCGCTTTCCACGATTCCTTTACGGACAGCAGAATAGCGTACGTCCATCTTCAACCGTTCGCGTATCACTTCAGCTAAATTCTTCAAAGCAGCACCACCGCCTGTAATGATGATACCTGCCCCCAGGCTGTTTATTAGTCCGGTAGCTTCCAGGCGGGCATACACGTTTTCGAGGATCTCTTTCATACGCGCCTCGATTACATTATTGAGGTCGGCAAGCTTGATCTCACGCAATCCCATGCCATCGGCAGAACTTACCTGGATACTCAGGTCGTTGTCTTTTTCCATCAGGGCGCTACCGTAAGTAAGCTTTACCCGTTCGGCTTCGGCTTCTACCAAATGCAGGCTGGTGATGTCGCGGGTAATCAGATTACCGCCGAAAGGAATGACCGAGAGGTTGACCAACTGGCCGGCTTTGTAAACCGTCAGCGTAGTTACTCCCGCACCGAAACCGATCAGGGCACATCCCAGGTCTTTCTCGTTATCGGTCAGCACCACATCCGCCAGCGCCAGGGGAGAGACGACCAGATCGGCGATTTCTATTTTAGCACGGTCGGCAATACTGTTGACAACATAACGTTTCAACGAAGGCCGTCCGACAATCAGTTTATAACGGGCTTCAATCCGGGTACAGGGAATACCCACCGGATTAGGTTCAGGCTTGTCGTCTAAAAAATAGGCCGGCGAAACAGCTGCCAGCACGTCCAGCATGTCCGGGTGGTAGTTACAACATTCCTCGTAAAGCCCCTCGATAATTTCTTCGGTAACCACTCCATCGGTTCCCAGGATCCGGGGAACGGTATGATCGATCGAGCGCAACGACTGTCCGCCGATACCGACATACACCTTGCCGATCGTCGAACCGCCCAGTTTATTTTCGAGCTTCCGGATAAGCCGTTTGATCTTATTCGCCGTTTCTTCTACATTATATACACATCCTCTTCGTATACAGGTAGCGGAGTTCTCTACTTCGTAGGCAATAATCGAGAGAGCCCCCGTCGGGCCCTTCGTTCCTACCATACCGACCATGTGAGAAGAGCCAAGGTCGATGGCTGCTATAAAATCTGTGTATGCCATATTATCTATCTTTTAGTACAAACAATCTGATCTTTGTATTTTAAATTAATGATACTATATTTCTCCCAACCGATCTTCGGAATGACCTTATCGTAGAAGAGCCGCAGGTTATCCAGCTTTTCTTCGTAATTATCGAAAGAACCCAGTACGATGCGGTGGTTGCCCACCCGGGGAATCAGTTCTACTTCGTTATCCGGATGAACATAAATCTGCTCTATCTGATTATTCCAGAACTCATTCTCCTGCAAAAATAATGCAAATTTGTATAAGTCGGTTACCGCCAGCTCTTTTTCCACATATCCGCTTACCAATGGAACATCGGCAACGTAGCGAAAACTGACCGGCATAGTGGTTCCGAGGTTACCCACGTAGAAGTTCCCTCTGGGACTAATCACACGCAAGATAGGAATTTTTTGCTCAACTTCAAGCTTTACGATCCCCGAAGGTGTCTTATAGACTTCGATGCGGGCAATCATCTCATTCTTTTTCAGTTCCTCCTCTATCTTTTCCGTATTGATATCGCCCATAGGCTTGTTGAGCGGGTTCAGACTGGCCTTTTTCAGGATAGAGACCAGGTCGCTCTCGCTTACAAAATGCTTGTCGAGACTGTCTTTCACCACTACCTGCAAGTCCTGGCATACCTTATCCTGCCTCATATCCCGGAAGAAAAAGGAGACAAACACGATGTAACAAAACAACAGTATCGCAACTACTATGGAAACTGCACGAATCACGATCTCTTATCCAATATTTGTTTTACCGGTTCGATCAGCCGGTCGATGTCGCCGGCGCCGATCATTAATACCACTTCAAACGTATCTGCTTCCTTCTCCACCAGGTCGAGCAGTTCCGATTTACGGATCAGCTTCTTGGCGGGGATGGTGACGGCATCGAATATGATTTCCGAAGTTACCCCCGGAATAGGTTCTTCACGTGCCGGATAGATATCCAGCAGGATCAACTCGTCCAATAGCGACAGGCTGGCGGCAAAGTCAGGCGCAAAGTCGCGGGTACGGGTGTAGAGGTGCGGCTGGAAAATACCTGTCACCTTGCGGCCGGCATAGAGTTCCTTTACGGATTGGATACTGGCAGCCAGTTCGGCAGGGTGATGGGCATAATCGTCGATCAGCACGATGTTCGCTTTCTTCAGATGGAAGTCGAAACGGCGTTTCGGGCCGGCGAACGAGGCCATGCCTGCCTTTATCTCCTCGGGAGTAATGCCGTTCAGCCAGGCAAGGGCGATAGCGGCAACTCCATTCTCTATATTTACTTTTACAGGGACACCAAGCTGGATATTGTCTATACGAATATCCGGGCCTACGAAATCGAAGAAGATTTCGCCGTTGCCGATACGGATATGCTCGGCATGGAAATCACCGCCATTGGTAGCCGAATAGGTGTATAGTTTTACGCCTTCTTTCAGACGGGGCGTCACGTCGATGCCTTTCTTCATGATCAGGCAACCGTCGGGACGGATTAGCGAGGTGAAATGTTCGAAGCTTTCGCGATAGGCTTCTGCCGTACCGTAAATATCCAGATGGTCGGGATCGGCGGCGGTTATGACAGCCATATAGGGAGTCAGCCAATGGAAAGAGCGGTCGAACTCGTCGGCTTCGATGACCGTCAGGTCGCTTTTGTCGGACAGCATCAGGTTGCTGTCGTAGTTCTTCAGGATGCCACCGAGGAAGGCGTTGCAATCGACATGCGACTGCTTCAGCAGGTGGGCAAGCATCGAAGAAGTGGTTGTCTTACCATGTGTTCCCGCCACACATAGGCCGCGGGAGCAATTGGTGATTTCGCCTAATACGCGGGCACGCTTCATGATCTCAAAACCGTTCTGGCGGAAATAGGTCAGTTCAGTATGCGATTCGGGGACGGCAGGCGTATAAACGACCAGCGTCTGCGCCGGATCTTTGAAAGCATCCGGTATCAGGGATATATTATCTTCATAATGAATAACAGCGCCTTCGCGGTTAAGTTGCGCGGTCAGGTCGGACGGAGTTTTATCATAACCCGCCACCTGCTTCCCTTTCGAAAGGAAGTAACGGATCAGGGCACTCATCCCGATTCCACCGGCACCGACAAAATAGACGGCTGTTATTGTTGCTATGTTCATATTGCTTCTATTTATCTATAATCTTTACTATCTCGTCGACAATCAGGTCGGCACTGTGATGATGTGCCAGGCGCTCGATATTGCGGCTTAGCGATGCCAGATGCTCGTCGTCGTGTACGACTTCCAGCGCTTTCGTCACCAGTTGCTGTTCGGCATCCTTATCTGCAACCATTATCGCCGCATCTTTGTTTGCCAGCGCCAGCGCATTCTTGGTCTGATGATCTTCTGCTACATTGGGGGAAGGAACCAGGATAACCGGCTTCTTCAACAGGCAAAGTTCGGAGATGGAGCTGGCTCCCGCACGCGAAATAATCAAATCGGCAGCCGAATAAGCGTAATCTATGCGGGTGATAAAGTCCGAACACCAGATCGGCATACCGCGATAGGCTTTCAGATGTTTTACCGCTTCGTTGTGATAATAACGGCCGGTCTGCCAGATAACCTGCACGTCGGGATCGGCAAACAGTTTATCCAGTCCGCCCTGTATGCTTCGGTTGATTGTCCGGGCTCCAAGACTACCGCCTACCACCAGGATCGTTTTCTTTTCCGGCGAAAGGCCGAAGAATGCCAAGGCTTCCTCTTTCTTCTCCGTCGCTTCTTCCAGATCCTTACGAACCGGGTTACCGGTAATCACGATCTTGTCGGCGGGGAAGAACTTCTCCATACCGTCGTAAGCAACACATATCTTCGAGGCCTTCTTTGCCAGCAGCTTATTAGTAACCCCGGCATAGGAGTTTTGCTCCTGTATCAGGGTCGGGATACCGAGCGAAGCAGCCATCCATAAGGTCGGTCCGCTGGCATAGCCACCCACACCGACAGCTATATCGGGACGAAACTCGCGAATCGTTTTCTTCGCCAGCTTAAGGCTTTTCCGCAGGCGATTGAGCACTTTTATATTGTTGAGCAGGTGAGCACGGTCGAAACCGCTCACCGGCAAACCTACTATCTGATAGCCGGCGGCCGGAACCTTTTCCATTTCCATCCGGTCTTCCGCACCTACAAATAAGATTTCCGCATTAGGAAAACGTTTCCTGACGGTGTTGGCAATAGAGATCGCCGGGAAGATATGCCCCCCGGTTCCGCCACCACTTATTATTATACGGCACTGTTTCATATTTTATTTTGTTTCTACAACTTCTTCTGTTTCCGGCTGTGTGTCGGGAACCCAGTTTGTTATCTCCTCCTCGGTTATTGCCGGTGGAGCGGCTACACCTTCGGCATTTTCTTCCGGGTCTTCATCTTCTTCGTTGCCCATATTGGCTCCGAAACGGCTTACGCTCAGGATGATTCCGAAATAGATACAGGATATTACAGTCGAAGTACCACCACGACTCACCAACGGCATTGGCTGCCCGGTTACCGGTATCAGGTTGACCGCCACCGCCATATTAGCCAATGCCTGCACCACGACCAGTAAGCCGCAGCCCAGCACCAGGTATTTGGGAAAGGCCTTCTCGCACTTTCGGGCAATCATCCCGACTCGCACCAACAACATGATATATAGCATCAGCACGAACACGCCGCCTACCACACCCAATTCTTCAATAATGATCGCATAGATAAAATCGGAATAGGCCTGCGGCAGGAAATCCCGCTGCTGACCATGACCGGGCAACTGTCCGAACAATCCCCCGCGTGCAATCGCGATCTTTGCATGCGAGACCTGATAATTATCGTCGGTTATCTTATAAACACCATTCTCGTCAGCCTCTGCCGCATGCCCTTCAAAGAAACGTTCCAAACGTCCCTGCCAGGTAACAAAACGATCGGGCAGATACTGGGCTACACCTGCCGGTGTAAACTTCAACAGCATGACAAACAAGACAAGCGCCAATACCAACACGCCCGCCAGTTTCCCCAGTTTTATCAACGGCAACTGCCCGATGAACATCATCAGGAAACAAACCCCGAACAGCATAAAGGCCGTCGAGAAGTTCTCGGGAAGGATCAGAATGCAAGTCACCCCTACCCCGATCAGTATGTATTTGAATATCTGGTCGTCGGTAAACTTGCTCTGCTTACTAAGCAGGAAGGCGATAAAGACGATCGACGCCAGCTTGGCAAACTCCGACGGCTGAAACTGTATGCCGAATATCTCCAGCCAACGATGTGCATCATTGGCATTGATTCCCACAAAGGGCGTAGCAATCAGCATCAGCACCGATACGGGAAGCAACAATATAAACGCCGGAAAGAACCGGCACGGGATATTGTGCAACAACAAGACCAGCACAAACCCGCCCAGCAGGAAGGTGGCATGACGGACAATCGGCGCCCAATGATTCGCATTCTTGTAGGCGATCGTACTCGTGGCACTGAACACCTCAACAACCGAAATCAGGCACAGGAACATGAAGATGATCCATATCACCCGGTCGCCCTTAAATAATTTACTTGCCAGATCCATTTATTATTCGTTTTATTACAAGTTACGTACGCAAGCCTTAAACTGGTCGCCCCGGTCTTCGTAGCTCTTAAATAGGTCGAAGCTGGCGCAGCAGGGCGACAACAATACGGTGTCTCCCTTTTCAGCCAGTTTATAGGCCTTGCTGACCGCTTCTTCCATCGAGCGGGCGTCTTCGATCTGCCCTACTTTCCCATCGAAAAAGGCGTGTAGCTTCGTGTTGTCCACGCCGAGGAAGATCAAGGCATGTACTTTCTGTTTCACCAGTTCTTCGATTTCGGAATAGTCGTTCCCCTTGTCCGTTCCGCCCAGGATGAGCACCAGCTTGGTGGTCATACTCTGCAAGGCATACCAGCAGGAGTTGACATTCGTTGCTTTCGAGTCGTTGATATAATCTACACCACGCACACGGGCTACCTTTTCCAGACGATGTTCCACGCCGGTAAAGTCGCTTAGCGAAGCGCGTATCTTCTCATCGTGGATATCGACAATCTTAGAGGCGATACCTGATGCGAGCGAATTATACAGGTTATGCGTACCCGTTAATGCTAATAAGTCCTGATCCATTGTAAATGTTCCGTTTGAGGTTTCAATTACTATTTGCTTATTATCCGTATATCCCTTCACGCCGTCTTCATGCGTTTCGGCGAATGGGTAAAGAGTTGCCGCCGGATGCCGTTTGGCAATCTCGCGGGCTATGATCGGGTCGTCGTTCCAGAAGATGAATGCATCTTCGGACGTTTGGTTCTGAATAATGCGGAACTTGGCGTCTACATAGTTCTGCATCTCATAATTATAATGATCCAGATGATCGGGCGTTATGTTCAACAAAACGGCGATATCCGCTTTGAAGTCGTACATGTTATCTAACTGAAAACTGCTCAGTTCGATTACATAGACGGCATGCGGAGTTTCCGCCACCTGCAAGGCCAGGCTGTTGCCTACATTGCCTGCCAGACCGACATCCACACCGGCTTCTTTCAGAATGTGGTACGTAAGCATGGTTGTCGTTGTCTTGCCGTTGCTTCCGGTGATACAGATCATCTTTGCATCGGTGTACCGGCCGGCAAATTCTATTTCGGAGATGATATGCGTCCCCTGCGCTTTCAGTTTTTGGATGATCGGAGCCTTGTCGGGTATCCCGGGGCTCTTGATGATCTCGTCGGCATTCAGAATGTCGGCTTCGGTATGCTGCCCTTCTTCCCAACGGATGCCGTGGGCGTCGAGCAACTCCTTATACTTGGGTTTGATAGACGAAAAGTCGGAGACGAACACGTCGAATCCTTTCGCTTTCGCCAATACGGCAGCACCTGCGCCGCTTTCTCCTCCCCCTAATACAACAATTCTTTCCACGTTTCTATATATTTGTTATCTCATCTTCAATGTTACAATCGTTATCACCGCCAGGATAATGCCTATCAGCCAGAAACGAGCGACAATCTTCGATTCGGGCACCACGTTGAACGGTTTCTGTATCAACGCCTGTATGCCGGCATTACCGGGCTTCTGGAAATGGTGGTGAAGGGGCGTCATTTTAAAGATGCGGCGGCCTTCGCCATACTTCTTCTTTGTATATTTAAAGTAAGCAACCTGCACCATCACCGAAATGCTTTCAGCGAGAAAAATACCACAAAGAATCGGGATAAGCAACTCTTTGCGGATAATAATGGCGAACACGGCAATAATACCGCCCAACGTCAGACTGCCCGTATCGCCCATAAACACCTGTGCGGGATATGAATTATACCATAGGAAGCCGACTGTCGCCCCGATAAAGGCGGCGGCAAACACCACCAACTCTTCCGCCCCGGGAATAAACATGATATTCAGGAACGAGGCAAACTCGAAGTGGGCGGACATATAAGCCAGTATCCCCAGCGCGACACCTATAATAGCAGAACTTCCGGCAGCCAGCCCGTCGAGTCCGTCGGTCAGGTTAGCCCCGTTGGAGACAGCCGTCACGACGAAGATCGTCATCAGGACGAATACCAGCCAGGCTGCTTCATCCTTATAATCGCCCGCCCAGCTGACCAGTTGGGCATAGTCGAAGTTATTATTCTTCATAAACGGGATGGTCGTCTTGGTCGACTTGGTTTCCACCGTATGGTAGCGCACTTCCTCGATCACATTGTCGTGGCGCACTTCCATATTCTCTTTGATGACAACGTCGGGGCTCATAAACAACACCAACCCGACAATCAGTCCCAGACCTACCTGTCCGACAATCTTAAACTTGCCGTGCATTCCTTCCTTGTTCTTGCGGAATACCTTAATATAATCGTCGGCAAACCCGAGCGCACCCAGCCAGACGGTCGTAATCATCATTAGGAGCACATAGATATTTGTCAGTTTGGCGCAAAGTAATGTCGGAACCAGAATGGCGATGATGATGATAATTCCCCCCATCGTAGGCGTCCCTTTCTTGCTCATCTGCCCTTCCAGCCCGAGGTTGCGTACCGTCTCACCAATTTGCAGTAACTGCAAACGGTCGATGATACGACGCCCGATAGCCGTCGAGATGAACAAGGACAGGATCAATGCCAATCCGGAACGGAACGATACATATTTAAACATTCCCGCCCCAGGGAAGTCCAATTGATCCAGATAATTAAAAAGATAATAAAGCATGTCGTTTTATTGTTGTTGTGTTGCGAATATTTCCCGTAACTTCTCCCGGTCGTCGAAATGATGTTTCACGCCTTTTACCTCCTGGTAATCTTCGTGACCTTTGCCGGCAACGAGGATAACGTCTCCTTTCTTGGCCAGCATGGTTGCCGTTTTGATAGCCTGCGTGCGGTCGGTGATGCAGAGCGTACGCTCCATATCCGAATGGCTCAGGCCGGCTACCATGTCGTTAATGATATCATCCGGTTCCTCGAAGCGCGGATTGTCGGACGTCAGGATCACCTGGTCGCTCAGTTTGGCGGCTTCCTTGGCCATCAGCGGACGTTTGCCTTTGTCGCGGTTGCCGCCGGCACCCACTACAGTGATGATGCGGCCCCGTCCGTCGAGCACTTCCCCGATGCCGTTCAGCACGTTGGTCAGCGCATCCGGCGTATGGGCGTAATCAACGATAGCGGTATAGCCCAGAGGCGATTGTATCGTCTCGAAGCGGCCGGAAACGGAATGCAGTGTGCTCAGCACGATCAACGTCTCTTCCGGCTTTTTACCCAGAGATACCGCTGCGCCATAAACAGCCAGCAGGTTGTAGGCATTGAAACGTCCTACAAAGTGAACCACCACTTCGCGTCCGTTAATAATCAGCTCCGTTCCTTCGAAGTGAGACTCAAGAATCTTTCCTTTGAAGTCTGCCAACGTACGGAGCGAATATGTCAGTTTCTTTGCCGCCGTATTTTGCAGCATGACGGGGCCGGCCTTATCGTCGGCATTGGTCAGCACGAAAGCATCGGCAGGCAGGTCGTCGAAAAACTTCTTCTTGGCTTTCAGATAGTTCTCGACAGTTTTATGATAATCCAGATGGTCGCGTGTCAGGTTGGTAAAGATACCACCGTTGAACGACAGGCCACTGATACGTTTCTGGTCGATCGAATGGGAGCTGACTTCCATAAAGGCATACTCGCAACCGGCTTCCACCATCCGCGCCATCAGGCTGTGAAGGGTGATCGGGTCGGGTGTCGTATGGTCGGTTGGGATCGCTTCGCCATCGATATAATTGCATACGGTGGAAAGCAGCCCTACCTTATGCCCCATCTTACGGAACATCTCATATAATAAGGTAGCGATAGTCGTCTTGCCGTTCGTGCCGGTAACGCCTACCAGCGTCAGCTTGTCCGAAGGATTGTCATACCAGGCGGATACCAGCTTACCCAGTGCATCGGCAGAATCCTTCACCCGGATGAAAGTAACATTCCTTTCGGAAGGAATTCTATTTTCTTCCGAAAGGGACGGTATTTCCTCGCAGACTACCACAACGGCTCCTTTGGCAATGGCTCCGTCGATATAGGCATGCCCGTCGACTGCCGTACCTCTTACTGCAACGAACAAAAAGCCGTCTTCCACCTTACGGGAGTCAGACTGGATACCGGCAATCGTCACCTCATCGGTTCCGACCGTCTCCAGCACATCCAACGTATGAATCAATTTCTTCAGTTCCATATTACTTTAGTGTTAATCTAATGGTTTGCCCTTTCGCAATACGTGTACCTGCTCCCATCGATTGGGCGGAAACGCGTCCCATGCCATCCAATGCCACCCGCAGGCCGGCACTTTCAAGCAGGTAGACGGCATCTTTTGCGCCCATACCAATCACATTCGGCACCAGCCCTTCACGAATGGTCAGGTCGCGCAGGCGGAGTTCTTCCTCGCCTTCTTCGCGCTTGGCTGCCACCCATTTGGTTTCCAGGCTATCCGTATTTGCTTCAATATCGAGTTTACCTAATACATTTTCGAGTGCATCCAGGTTACCGCTTTTCACAGCCGGCAGAAGCACTGCCAACGAGTCGCGTTCCATATCGCGTACATCGAACGACATGTGGCTGGCATATACTTTCTCGGCAATCGCGCGAACCACCCCGCCGGACATCGTACCACCCGAAGGATAACCGATACGCGGACGACGGATTACGACAATACAGGAATATTTCGGATTCTCTGCCGGGAAATATCCGCAGAAAGAAACCTGGTGGCCGCTTGTACGATACACACCACCTGTGGCAATCTGCGCCGTACCGGTCTTTCCGGCAATCTGGATAATATCGGAATGAACGGCCTTACCGGTTCCGCTTTCTACTACGCCTACCAGCATCTTCTTAATCAATTCCAAAGTCCTGTCGGAACAGATAGACGATTTCAGCACTTCAGTAGAGAAGCTTTGTACCGTCTTGCCGTTATGCATAATCTCGCGGGTAAACATCGGGCGCACCATCTTTCCGTTATTAGCAATGGCGTTAAAGAATGCCAGCGTATAAATCGGCGGTATCTGGGTTTCATAACCGAACGACATCCAGGGTAACGTTGTCTTCGACCAGTAAAATGTCGTATCGTTCGGCATACGTATCTTGGCACGTCCGGCACCCGGTATTTCCAGGTTCAGCGGGATATTCAAGCCCAGGCGGTACAGACCTTCCACATATTTCGTCGGATTCTTTTCATATCCTTTTAGGATTGTCTTGGCAACGCCGATGTTGGATGAATACCAGATGGCTTGCTCCACAGAGATTCGTCCGTATCCGCCATGATTCATATTATGGTCGGTCATACGGGCGCCTTTATACATAAACACGCCTTTGCCTACATCTACCGTATCCTCGGGCTGGCAAACGCCGTCTTCGAGCGCCACCATAATAGAGGCAACTTTGAAGGTCGAACCCGGCTCTATCTCATCGGCAACGGCATAGTTCTTTGTTTCAGCGTAAACGCCCTCGCGGATGCGTCCCATATTGGTAATGGCTTTCACCTCGCCGGTAACCACTTCCATAACGACCGCCGTACCCGATTCGGCATCGATCTTCTTCAACATATCGACCAGCGATTTCTCGGTAATATCCTGGATATTGATGTCGATCGTGGTGCGGATATCCATTCCGTCGACCGGTTCCACCTCGACGATATTCGTCCACCCGCCACCTACACGACGTACGGAACTCAGCCCGGCTTCCCCGCGAAGCAGGGAGTCGTATTGCAGCTCCAGCCCATTCTTTCCTTTCGTCACGCCGTCGGCTTCAATCTCTCCGTAGATATCCCCGATCGTACGGGACGCCAAAGTGCCGAAAGGTTTCTGGCGCTGTACCATTTCTTTTGTATAGAATCCGCTCTTATAACGGCTCAGGCGCAGGAACGGATACTTTTTCATCTCTTTCAAGTCCGTATAAGAGGCACGACCTTCATATACGGGATATTGGCGGCTCTTACTTTTCAATCCGCGAAGCAGATGAGCCTTATAGCCGGCCGGAGTCCGGTTCTTAAACTTACGCGATAAATAAACCGACAGCGAATCGACCCCGTTCACCTTCGATTGCAGGAAAGTATCCACCGAAAAGCCATCGGCACGAAAGTCGATATAGGTATAATAACGAGGCACACTGGTAGCCATCAGCTTTCCGTCGGCAGAGTAAATATTGCCGCGTCCGGGCAATATCAGCCGGTTCGGGCGTTTCTGGCTCTCGGCGACCTTCTCCCATTTTTCTTTTTCTACGAAAGCCGTATCAAAAGTACGCAGCAAGATTCCGACCGCAATAAGCCCCAGCAACAGCACGACAAGAAAGTAACAGAATAATATCCGGTTACTTTTCGGCGCAACTTCTTTTGGTTCGATTTCTTCAGCCATATTTATTTATATAATTCATACGGCGGAGTTTTGGCTCCTTCCAGTTCTATACCTTGTTCTTCTATTAATAATTCAACTTGCGACTGACGGCTGTTGCCTGTCAGTTCCGACGAAATAGAGAGTGCTTCGAAACGCACGTCGCGCAATTTCTGTTGCAAGCGATCTATTTCCCTCAACTTCTGCATGCAGGTGTAACGGTTCCCGATAAAAAAGAATATCATGATTACAACAAGCACAATCATACGCGTGTGTTTAACGATGAAATCCTCATTTAGGATACCACCGCCCAGCACATACAAAAGAGAAAGACGTTTCTCTTTTTTCTTTGTCTTCTTACGTTGTTGTTTTTCTTCCATAAACCCCTACTGTTTTACAGGTTGCTGTCACTCTTTTTTCTCAGCAATCCTTAATTTGGCACTTCGCGAACGGGGATTTCGTTCGATCTCCTCGTCGGAAGGCACAACCACTTTATTATTTACCATACGAAACGGTGTTTGTACGTTTCCAAAAAAGTCCTGCTCGGTTTTACCTTCAAAGTTGCCCGTTTTCAGGAAGTTCTTTACCAGCCTGTCTTCCAGGGAATGGTAAGTGATGACCACCAGGCGTCCGCCGGGCTTCAGCACCTGCAAGGTTTGTTGCAGCATCTCTTTCAGGGCGCGCATTTCGTCGTTTACTTCAATGCGAAGCGCCTGGAATGCCTGTGCCAGGAACTTCTTCTCTTTGTCTTTTCCGGTAAAAGGCTTAACGACTTCCAGGAAGTCGCCGATTGTTTCGATTTTCTTGTTTTCGCGTGTCCGTACCAATACGGATGCCAGTTTACGGGCAACTTTCAATTCGCCATACAGATAGAAAACATCTGCCAAGGCTTCTTCCGTATAGGTATTCACAATATCGGCAGCCGTCTGACCTGCCCGGGTATTCATGCGCATATCCAGCGCCCCGTCGAAACGGAAAGAGAAACCGCGGTCTTTATCGTCGAAATGGTGGGAAGAAACGCCCAGGTCTACCAACAGACCGTCTACCTCGCCGGCAACGTCGTGGTAACGCATGAAGTTATACAAATAACGGAAGTTACTGCGGACAAACACGAAACGGTCGTCGTCGGGGATATTATGTTCGGCGTCAGCATCCTGATCGAAGCCATAAAGCTCGCCTTCGCCATCCAGCTGTTTCAATATCTCACGCGAATGCCCACCACCTCCGAAAGTAACATCTACATAGATGCCACCTTGTTGAATATTCAGACCTTTCACGCTTTCCTCAAGCATTACCGGTACGTGATAGCAGTTGTCTTTTTCTTCCATTTATTGTGTTCAACGTTAAACTTTCCCTTAAACAAAAGCAACCTACTTCGTTGTAAACAGGCACGTTACTTTATTAGCGGGTAAAATTAAACATTTATCAAATCACCTGCCAAGAAATATAGAAGAAAAGTACAAAAAAGTTATCAACAGGTCGGAGGATTCTACTTTTCTCTTGATAGAAAAGTAGGCAAAAGATCAAGGCTGCACCGGCTTCGCTGCTACGGCAAAAGACTACGCTGTCGTCTGTGAACTCGCTACGCTCAAACAGCACAGCCTCCGGACGCTTCGTCTTTTGCCTTCGCGGACGCTCACCCGCTGAGGCCTTTCATAGAACGCTCTGCGTTCTCTTGGGATGGCCAATACTGGTAGTTGACATGGAGGTGGTTAGTTCCAAATAGTTTCTACTGTATGAAACTTTTGTTTCTCCTAAGGGAAACTTTTGTTTCATTAGAGAGAAACTAAAGTTTCACTTAAGAGAAACTGGTCGCTTGTGTGCAAGAATTTCTTTTAAATATTAACAGAGACAGTTGCCCCTTCTTTTACGGCTTTATGTAATACTGTTTTATCACCGGACTTGATAGTGACATCTTGCTTGCCGTTCTCACGAACTACTTCGATATCGAAAGTCGAACCGAATGCTTGTACTTTACGCAGGCTCATCTTGTTCCACTCTGCCGGTAAACGGGGAGTAAGAGTGAATGAGTTTAATCCTGTCGGACGGATTCCGAATACACCTTCGGTGATGATGCGGCAGTATAATCCGCTTTCAGCGGAAAGATGGCGCTGGCTTCCTTCGGGCCAGGCTTCGATTGCGTAAGGGACATGCTCGCCTAACAGGCGCTGGTTGGAATAGAACTTTAGATATTCGGTTGCTTTTTCTGTTTCTCCGCAGGCAAATACGCCACGAAGGGCATAAAGGGTGGAACGATCCCAAAAGGTTTCACTGCCGACCTGGGTCAGCAAACCGTTTTCAGTCCACAGGCGGGGAGAGAACAAGGCATCGATCGTACCTTCTTTACGGTCGTAAATGCCAACCGTCAGCGGGATGCAGATCCAGGAACGAAGGACATCGTTTCCATCGTAATGCCGGTAAGTATCAAAGCCTTCTACTTTTGCACCGAAATAGCTTTCGATATTTTTATGAAGGGCTTTTGCCTGTTTGTCGTAAGCTGCCAGCTGCGAAGATGGTTTACGCAGGTCTTTACCTAAATAGACCGCCGAACGCAGGGCGTCATAATATAAGGAAGAAGTACAAAGGTTCGCCTCTCCTGCCGGGAAACGTCCTTCCAACTCGTCTGCATCGGAAGCGACGACACCCTTGTCATTCAGATTGCGGCGGCAATATTCCAGACACCATTCGATAAGTGGCCAGAGTTCTTCCGCCTCGGCTTTGTCTCCTCTCGCCAGGGCATAACGGGATGCTCCGTAAGCAACCATGGCAGCATCGCCACGATCGCCGGCTCCTCCCCAGATGTCTATCCCATCAGCGATAATGGAGCTGGGTATCTTTCCATATTCGGGATTCATGAAGCGGGCAAAATGTTTGAAAGAGTTCAGGGCGGAACCGTTTCCGACTTCATAGCCCAGATAAGGGAAGAAGGGATTGATATATTCTGCCTGGTCATTCGCCCAGATAGCAGCATAATAGGATTCGCCGCCGGGGCCATGCATCAGTCCGCCTTTGGTATCGTAAATACTTTCTGCTCCGCGTATTTTGGCAAAGGCAAACATGGTGTTGATAACGGGATCGGGAGTTTCCAGGATCAGGTTATCCCAAAAGCCGGCAATCAGGGATTTGCGGGCCTGTAGTTCTTTTTCGACATCGGGCTTCAATTCTGTTTCACCTTTCTTATATCCGGTAATGGCGGCGTAGAAAACAAGTTCTTCATTGGGTTGAAGCTGTTTAGCCGTTGCCCCGATAATCTCGGAGACTAATTTGTAACTGCCATCTACCCCTTTGCCCGGATCCGTATCTATGACAGAACGGGAAACAGGAACTTCCACTGCAACAGGCGACTCGCCGGTGTTTTTAAGAATATATTTCTCATAAACAGCCGGACGGGCTACGGACGGGAAGATTATACGGGTTAAAGCAACACGTGTATTACGTGACGGACTGACAGCGCTTTCCACAACCATCGTGCCGTCCAGCGTTATCTTGCTTACTTTCTCGCCGGATAAAGACTGCCCGTTTACAGAAACCATATCCGATGCATTCCACGCAAAACGGCGCATCAGACTGGCATGCGTGTTGTTCGGTATCGTACGCAGCATGGGCCAGATCATACTTTTATTCAACATAAAAGAGCCGTCAGCATTCACGCCGTAACGCAGCACCGTCGAAACTTTCAAACCGCTCATCTCGATATGGTCATAATGAGGCAAATGCTCATTGATCTGCCACGAGATACTGCCGTCGGGATTGATCGACCAACGGTTTTGAGAGGCACCGAGCCCGGAACCTAAACACCAAAAGAGCAAAAACACAATTAAAATACTTCTATTCATATTATCATATTATTAAGGTGAACAATCGCTCTGCATTTAAAAAGCCGCATCCACAGATACATAGGGCCGTATCAATACAGGTCCGAGCAAGCCCGAAGCCTGTAAAGGCGAATCCTCATCCCAATGTTTCCAGGTTGTAAACGTGGTATGCCGGGTTGGGGCATCCGAACCGTTCCGCACCCAGGCAGGCCAACTTTTCGGGGGATAATCCCGATGCTCCTGAAAACGTTCGTCACCGATCAACCGGTTAGGCCATAAATTAGTAACCCGGATTTCCAGTTCATTCACACCTTCTTTTACCGCCCGACCGATATTGATACGATACGGAGCTTTCCAAACTACCCCGAGACTCTTTCCGTTGACAAACACTTCGGCCATCACACGTACACTGCCCAGATCCAGTTCCAATACCCGAGCCGTCCGGATAAGTTCGCCGGACAGTGTAAAGGACTTCCGGTAAACGGCTGTACCCGAGAAATAACGGATATTGTCTTCCGCCGCATTCGGCCAGGAGATCAGTTTATCAAATATAGCATTGAAAGAGGTTCCCTGTTTTGAGGCAAAAGTGACATTCCAGTCTCCGTCCAATTTAATCGGCGACGGCACCGAATTCACTCCTATTGTCCGCTCCTCACCAGCCGAAGTCGTGCACGTAAGCTTTCCAGGATAAGGCGTTATCCAAACCGGTTTACTTTCTTCCACAACCAATACAGGATTGGGAGTATCTTCCACCAATCGCAATTCGCGACCTTGAGGAACAGCCAATTTCAGCCTCTCCCCTTTGCATTCATAAACCAGTCGCAGCTCTTTTCCCTCGTTCCGACCGGATGCAGAAGATCCGCCGATTAAAGAATCATCAACCGGTATGATATATTTCCCGGACGCAACCAGCGAAGCCAACCGGGCTGTGACATCAGAAACCGGCACAGACACCGGGATAGTGCTCAGCCGGCGATCGAACTTTCCATACGCCGCCTTTATGATACTCAGTTCCTCTCCCGGAGAAGCCTTCATTCTGAAAGGTTGATTTTCGAGGACACTTACCTCTTTATACTGATTTCCTGTTTTATATTCTACCCGCAATTCCTTTATAGAACCGGGCGCCGGATCTCGCGATGCCAGATCATTACCGGCAGAGACATTGATTTCTCCGTTATGAATACTTTTATTCAAGGCGGCAGTAACATCCGCCAGCCCGTTCGGGAAGAATATGCCATATTCCGCCTTGATAATCTTCAAGTCCGGCAATGGCGTTATATCCTGCGAAAGAAGTTCGGTCTTTGTTTGAACGACATGTCCGGTTGCCGCCTTGCGAAAGACGACAAAAAGCGAACCTCCCGGGTCGAAAGGTATCGGCACACTCGTCGTTCCGTCCGCATGGCTTTGCCAAACGGCAGCATCCCTGATCTCTCCTGTTTCCGGGTTCCACAACTCCGGTTGTTTGCCGGTCACCCGGAAACGGCAGGTATCCAGGCAGCCTAGCTTCTGCGAATTAACTACAAAATAAATATCCGTATCATCCACCTGGCGATGAACAAAACTAAAATCATCGCCCGTCACCTTAGCCGAACAGTCCGGCTGCAAACCTACCTCTTTCAATATTTCCCGGACAGAATAATCTTTGATCCAACGGCCATTCCATAATTCATCCGCCAGACCGGCAACCCGGTCGTCACACTGTGGATACCCGGATAAACTGGGAGACCGCAAAGGCTTCGGACCAATAACAACAGCGCCGGCTTTCGCCAAATCGCCGACTTTCTGCAACAATTTAGGAGTGATCCATTCCGTTTCAGGTAACATCAGTATCCGGTATTTACCGCCCGCCGGAGTACGGATCCAACCATCCTCGACGGTCAGGGAAGCCATATTGGAAGTGCTGATCAAATCATAGTCGTAGCCCAATGCCCGGATATCCGGTTTCAGTATCGCATCGTTGGGAGACGATTCACCGGCAAAGACCAGTATATCCGCTACATACCGTCCTTGCTGAAGCAGATATTGGGAACGCGCCAGATACTTCAGGAAATCCGCACTTTGCTCCCACCAGGTGTTCAACCTGTTAAAATCGAGTCCATACGTGCCTAAAGTCATTCCGGGAGCCACATTCTAGGGCTGGTGTACATACGTATGGAATATCAGGCGGTTAATACCTTCCGTCCAAGCCCTGTCGCCAATAGGCTTCAATGTTGCCGGATGATCCAGCCAGCCGCCCAGATTGGTGAAAGACTCGGCTCCCACAAAAGTTTTACCGTTTACATGAGCAGCAGAAGCAACAAACTTAGGCGAGTCGAAAAAGATATTCTCGCCTGACCAGAATTCACTCATCACAATATCGCCCATTCCTCCGACCTGCAAGCATTCAAAAGGCCCGCCGTAAGGTTCTATGGAGAGCCGCAATCCCTCCCGGTGGCAAAGTTCCCTGAAATGTCCGTAATAATTGGCGGCCATCAGGTCTCCTATCGTCCGACGGAAATCCCAGAGAAAACGTTCCGTCGTTTCCCCGCTATCCACATAATATCCTGCCAGAGTTAACAAATAAGGCAGACAGTCATATCCCCGGAGCCGTTTAAACTCTTTCCGAAAGCCGGAAGTCCAGTTATTGCAGCCCACTTCGTAACTGTCGATAATGCAATTTACCAAAGAGGTTCCGACCAAAGGTCCCAATTTATCTAAAATAGGCTGGATGCCGCCTTTCCAGTAAACATCGACGGCGGTACGGCTCATCTTGTCGCATTCCAGTCCTCGTCCTCCCGTAACGGCCGGAGCGTTTTGCTGCCCAGTCGGCGTATGTCCCAACCGCAAAATAACCCAATCGCCTTCTGGCAGATTGTGCTCCAACATTCCGTCATCTGACAGGCCGGAAGTCAGATCCAAAATACGACTTTTATCAATCAGAGCAGACCGGGGAATAGTCTTCGTATCCGGTTCCAGATGATTGCGGAAAGAATGGCCGGATAATGTTTTCAACTCCAGCTCGTCGATCCTTATATCCTGCAGAGGTTTCGGAAATGCTAAAACTGCAATATCCTTATAATAATCCCGTTTCGTCGTCGGCAAAGGCAGCTTCTCCTTAAAAACGCCTCCTCCCCTGCACTCGACTTCGCTATAAACAACCGTTTGCATGGCATATTCGGGAGTAACCCAGGGACCGCCGCTCGATGACCAGCCGGCACCATTATTAAATCCCATCTCCATACCCAGGCGCTTTGCTTCCAACACGGCAAACTTGAAAAGTTCCAGCCACTCATCGCTCAAATAGGCAATTCCCCCTTCCGGGTATCCCATGTCGGCATTAAACAATTGAACTTCCTGAATGCCTACCCGGCTCATCGCTTCCAGGTCGGCGGTTATCCCTTCCTTTGTTATATTGCCATCTACCCAATGCCACCAGGTCCGCGCCTTTGCCGACTCCGGCGAATTCGTAAAACCCGACCGCAGGGAATCGCCGGCCAGCACCGTCAAAGTACTGGCCAACCATCCTAAACAGCATATCAGTATAAACTTAATCCGACTCTTTTTCATAAATCACATATAATCCGGTAATCGCCCGACTGTATTTCGAAATCATTCGTCTTGTCAGACTTCAATTCATTTATTACTACCGATTTCGCTTCTACCGGCAAAGTCAAAGTAGCCTCACACCCTACCGGTATGTGGGTATCCATCTTGAAAGCCGACGCCGTCTTTTCCCATTTCACTTTTAAAAGCCCGTAAGGCGTATCTTTGGAAACATCAACCCAGGTAATATCTGTCACCAGTTGAGGTTGAATCAGTACATGCCTGTATCCCGGATTCTTTTCATCCGGCAAAATACCGCCCAAAGCCTGGTAGAACCAGGAACCGATGCCGTTATAGCAATTATGAATATGGCTGCGTTCCCCATTCCAGTGTTCCCAGGTGGTTGTCGCGCCGTTATCCAACATATATAAATAACCCGGATACTCACTTTTCTTCAACATGGAATACATAAAATCGGCCTGCCGGTTCTTCACCGCCCATTCCGTAATAACAGGGATGCCTACTAATCCGGCGGACAGATGCCCTTTAAAACGGTCCGCCGTTACACGAGACAGCGTATTCAAGACATCGGGTAACTCATTTTGAGGAGTGACACCCGCCAACATCGGATAAACCAAATCGATCTGCGTACCTGTCGAATAACTATTCTCTTTCGGGTCATAAAAAGTCTGATGAATCAAATGCTTCAATTGTTCCGCCTTTTCGGCATAAGACTGTATATCGCCCTCGCTTTTCCCCAATACTTCCGCTATTTTAGCCATCGTTTGATAACATACGACCATAAAACAATTGTTCACCACATCAATGAAAGCTGGGTTTTTCTGGTCTATTCCTACCGGTGTCGCCCAATCACCCAAATACCAGTTGCGATATTCGGTAGCAGGCCATGGTCGTAACAAGCCGTCCGGCGAATATTTTTGGGCATAGCCCAGCCACTGCTGCATATACGGATAATAACGTTCCAGCAAACGGCGATCGCCATAATTCACATAAGTTTGCCAGGAAGCAGTGATGATAAACCCGCACCAATACGGGCCGCCTCCAGCAGAAAACGGATTGGGAGCCGTATGAGGCATACTTCCGTCTTCACGCATGCAATCGCCCCATGCCTGCATCCAGTTGATATAAAGGAGAGCCATATTATGCATCGTTTACATAGTTACAGTCGAGGCATTGCCATCCCCGCCGTAGCCTAACCGCTCCACATGCGGGCAGTCCACCATATCGCCACCCAATGTCAGGCAGCTCAATGTATATTGGATCATCTGATGAATCGCGTTCAAATCATCGTCCGAACAGGAGAAAGATGAATTTCCGCTATAATCCGTATGGATCAGGCAAGCGGTTATATCGGATAATGCCGGAGCTTTCCGTACATTGGAGATTTTCAGATAACGGTAAGCATAATAATTGAATTTGTTGGTAAAGGACTCGTTGTCCCGGCCGGAAACGATATAAACATCATAGTTAGAATTGTCGATAAACTGTCCTTTTTCATCCAGGAAATCACAATAGTTTATCTGTATCCGCTGCCCCTTTTCCAACGACGGGAATTTAATCTTCGTCCATCCGGTAAAATTGGTTTTCATATCATAAATCCAGGCGGTGTCGCCTACCGACAGGAGCGATTCGGGATGAAACTCTTTCTGTATCCGGTTCAGCTCCACCATCTGGGGCGTTGCCTGGTGGGACGGGATCGCAACCTCTTTGGCTTTTCCCCATTCAACGCCATTCAAAGAGGCGGCAGCCAGGTCTGTTAATAACAGAGAAGCATCTACTATTTCCCCGCCTAAGCGATATTTTCTCCAGGTCGATTCGTAACCACTTTCGCGAGCACTCCAGGTTCCATCCGTCACCAGAGAGGTCAGCCACGCACCCTCTTTCCATACTTCCAGCTGGGCACGAACAAACGGGCCGCCTTCCACCACACCGGGAAGCCCGTCGTGATACCAGCCCTGCCCTAACCAAACGACCAGATCGTTTTCTCCTTTCTGAAGCAAGCCGGTCACATCATAAGTGACGGTCAACGACCGCTTGTCAAACTGGGACACCGCCGGCGTCAATACGGCATCACTAACCGGCCGGCCATTCAGATAAACTTCATGGTAACCCAACGAGTTGACATGCAGCAAGGCTTTCTCGCCGGTATTATCCCATTGGAATGTTTTCCAGAACTGAGGGGAACGGGGTGGTTCCTGCCCATAATCGACACCTATATAGTTAGCTTTCCAGTCGTCTGCATGCAGCAACCCGACTCCGAAAAAGGCAGGATCACTCCATTTTGTCGCTATCCTGTCTTCATCCCAGACACGCACCTTCCAATAAGCAAAACTTTTAGAGGTTAACGGCGTTCCCCGGTATAAAACCCAGACAGACTGTTCTGAATCGGTCTTTCCCGAATCCCACAAATCCGCTTTGCCTTCAGACAGGAGTTTCTCCGACGAGGCTACAAGTATCTGGTAAGCCGTCTGCCTACTATTCTTTTTGTCCGATTGAAGCAACCAGCTGAAATAAGGAGACGTGTTATCGATCCCCAACGGATTATCCAGATCTTCACACTGTAACGTACTAATTACCAATGGGGAGTACGAGTTACAAGATATCACCAAAAGAGCGATAACGATAAAATACAAACTTCTGATCAAACTATTCTTCATGGCTATTAGCTATATGTCTCAAAGATAAAACTTTTTTCAAAGAAAAAGGCCGTACCTCAACCTTTTGTTAAGAAAGACAGGGTACAGCCTTACGATAAATTACCAACCCGGATTCTGCTCTAACTTCACATCTTTATTTGTATCTATAACAGTCTGAGGAATAGGCCACAGGTTATATGTTTTATTTAAAGTCGTGCGGGGATAATCCCAATAAGCATATTTCTTTATACGGTCGACAGCTACAGTGCCACCCATGCGCAATAAAGTATTCCAACGGGATTCCTCATATACCAGCTCCCTCGCCCGTTCATCCAGGATCAGGTCGAGGTTCATATCCGCGGCGGTTACTTTATATTCGCATTTGGCCCGTTCACGCAACAGGTTGATATCGGCTGCGGCAGATTGATTATTACCCAACCTGTATTTTGCTTCCGCCCTCAACAATATAGTCTCTGGCAAACGGATCAGATAATCATCCCTAAAAAGATGCGACCTGTTTTCACCGTCTTCAATTCCTACATATTTATCCGGACCGACCTTGCACGAAACGGGGTATAACTGCGTAGTGGCAACATCGTTCTTTTTCCCGGAAGCATCCTCGCGATAGAGCACCGACCAGGGTAACTGTTTTCCATAATATTCCGTACCGGGCACATTACCCAATATCGTGCGACGGAAAACAGCATCCGAGTTTCTCATATCCGCATTCCATTTGTCTTCATAGATGATATCACGCGTGTAGAATGTAGATTGAACCGCACAAGTACCCAAGCCTCCGACATCTTCCATCGAACCGGTTGCGTATTCGCCTCCCTGGTCTCTGAATACAGGACAGTAATAGCCGGAATAGATCGTGCCCTGCGCACCTTCCTTCCTATACACATCGTAGTCGAACTGGGCTACCCAAATAGCTTCCCTATTGCCGTTCTGGTAATCCTGGTTCCCCACCTGGAACAAATCCCAGAATACATTTCCTTCAATTTTATAACCGGCTGTTTCGTAAAGGTGAGCATCCGTCTGTTCCGCATCCGAGCTGGCACAATAGAACCGGGGATCTTCTGTCGAGCATGTACCGAAACGTTCTGTCATCAAACCATACAACCCGCCGTCAATAACGGCATCTGCATATTCTACGGCTTTACTGTAGGTAGACGTTGCATCGCCTCCTTCTTCGGATAAAAGAACTCCTTTATCGATATACAACTGACACAAATTATGCTGGGCTGCCGCACGCACCAGCTTCCCGGCTTCAGCCGTTGTTTCCGGCAGGTCGTTCAGGCAGGCTTCCATTTCGTCTATTGCAAACTGGTAGGTATCCAAACGGGTGGCACGGGTATAGTCATAACGTGGCTCGGTCGTCAAATCCGTTACGATCGGAACACCGCCAAACAATTCTGCCAGGTTCCGGTAAGCAAACGCCCTGAAGAAACGGGCTTCCGCCACAATCCTTGCCTTGTCGGCCTCGGAAGCCCAGACAATATTTTCCAGATCGGCAGCAGCAAGTGCGGTATTGGCAATATTGATCAACTGGTAAAAAGCCGAATACGTGCAAAAGAACCCTTTCGACTGCGAATTTAAAACACTGTAATCGTTGAAACGGTTAGACAAACGGATTGTTGCCACATCATACATGTCCGTTCCATTCCCCAGGCGATATGCATACCAGTCCAGGTCCCAGTTTTCATGAGGACAATAGATCAGGCGCACATGGGCATAACAACTCGTAACCACCTGTTCCACCTGGCTCGAGGTCGTAAAGATATTCTCTATCGTATAAAACGTTTCCGGATTCTCTCTTAAAAAAGCATTATCATTACAGCCGAACAGCATAGACGATAACGCCAATATTCCTACTTTGATACTTATTTTCATAATTATACCATATTAAGATTAAAAACTAATATTTGCACCTAATGACAAAGTTGTCGCAACAGGATAAGTACCCGAAGTTAGAATATTTCCCAATTTCGGATCTCCGCCCTTCCAGCCGGTGATCGTTGCCAGGTTCCTGCCTGTAAAAAAGACTTTCAGATCATTGATACCCATATTCTTTATGCAAGGTTGATTAAACGTATAGGATATCGTCAAATCCTGTAACCTTACGTAGGCGCGGCTCTGCAATCCCAGGAACTTGCTGTCTCCGGTAAACCAAGCTGCCGGATACTCATTGCTCGGGTTTTGCTCTGTCCAATAAGGCATATAAATATTATTTGCACTGAAGAAGTCGGCTCTGCCGGCCATATAAGCAGGCGTATTCCCTTCCTGAAAATAACCGTTGCCGCCAAAAGTACCGGTAAACAGGAAATACAATTCCAGGTTTTTCCAGGAAATCGTATTACCCAGGCTCAATTTGAAACGGGGATCTTTGTTTCCTACAATGATACGGTCGTCGACAGTTATCACGCCGTCGCCATCCATATCGACATATTTAGGAGTTCCGGCTTGTACCCCGTTGGCATTCATATATTCCACATCGCTTTCCTGCACGATGCCATCCTGCTTGTAGCCGTAAATGGAATGAATCGATTGACCTATAAACAGGTTATTGCCAAGGTCGTCGTCCTCTTTTCCGTCGCCGTTCAAATCTTCGCCATACAAACGGTTCAGGCGATTGCGGTTCAGCCAGAATGTCAGGCTGGTGTTCCAGGTCCAGTCGGGCGTTTGGATATTCACCGAACGAAGCGTCATTTCCACACCACGATTACGAACTTCTCCCATCGACGACTTCATCTCGTTAAAACCGGTCATCGAAGGGATCGTCCGGTTGAATATCTGGTCATACGTTTTGGAGAAATAGACATCCAGGTCTGCAAACAACCGGTTGTTCAGCCAGGAAGATTCAAAACCGACATTCCATGCTTCCGTAGTTTCCCATCCCAATAAGGCATTCCCGATCATTTGTTGTTTTATACCGTAGGAAGGTGTACCTGTATTTCCAAAAGGATAAAAAATACCACCGGAAGATCCAGCGTTTACTTTCGACAAGGTTCCGTAGGGATCTATTCCCTGGCTACCATTCTTACCCCACGATAATTTGAGTTTCAGGTCATCCAAAAAGCCGGCAGACTCCAGGAACGGTTCATTCGAGATTCGCCAGGCGGCACCCACTGCACCGAAATTACCCCATTTATTCTGTGCTCCGAATACAGAGGCTCCGTCCCTTCTGTAAGAACCCGTTAAATAATAAATGTCGTTATATGAATAAGACAACCGGGCAAAGTAACCGACATTCCTCTTTTTCACATTATTATTGGCAAGCTTCTGTATGGTTGCATAATGCAATCCGTCTACTCCCAGAATAGTATTGCCGTTGGCTGCAAAATCAGTGCCGGTCATTTCCTCGTCTTTGCTCGCCCAGCTATCCCGGGTGGCAATGGCAGTCAGGTCGATCGTATGTTTGCCGAACGTATTTTTATAATTCAGGATATTATCCAGTACCCAACTGGTTGTTTTTATATTTTGGGCAAAACCGTTTGCACTGGCTAAATAACTCTGCTGCGTAGTAACCGAATAACGGGATTCATCGTCGTAAGGACCTATAGGCGTATAATAGGATTCGTGGTAGAATTGCCCTACTCTCCGGTAGTCCAGGTTGCCGGTATAATTCAGACGGTAGCTCAATCCTTTTACCCAAGGCAATTTTACGACTGTAAAGGCATTCATTCTGAAATTATTACGAAAATCGGTATCATCCAGGTTGTCGGAATCTACACCCCCACAACGGATTCATCGCCTCGCTCTGCCCGTTCGGATATTTTTCCAACAGGGAAGAAGAAGCTCCGCGATACATCATATCGTAAGGGGTAAGGATCTGTGTATTCGTTAAGTTGGCACCGACTCCCGAATAGTCGGAATGCGTATAAGCGGCATCCACACCGATCTGCAACCAGTCCGTTATATCCGTATTGACTTTACCTAAAACGGTCATTCTCGAGAAATCATCTCCTTTTACGATCCCCTGGTTATCCGTATAAGAAGTCGACAGGTAATAATTCATCTTTTCTCCGGCTCCCGACACAGATACCTGATAATCCTGTATCCAGCCCGTACGGGTAGATTCATCGAGCCAGTCGATTTCCTGCCCTGCCTCATAATTCAATTTTTGCTGGGCAAACAAGAAGCTGTAGTCTTCATACCTGTTCTTGTCGCGAACCATGTTCAGCCATTGTTCGCCTTTCAGCAATTCGGGACGACGATGCCAGTTCTGCATGCTTCCCGTCACATTCATATTGATGACAGGCTTGCCCGTTCTTCCTTTCTTGGTAGAAATAATGATCACCCTGTTTGCGGAACGTGAGCCGTAAGCCGCCGCCGATGTCGCATCTTTCAGAATATCGAAAGAAGCAATATCGTTCGGATTGATATCGTTGATGCTTCCCATAAAGATAACACCGTCGACAACAATCAACGGATCGTTCGAGCCGGAGATAGAGTTCTGCCCACGAACCTGCATCGACGGCTGTCCGCCTGCCGAGTTGGTTGCTCCGATATCCAGACCGGAAACGCTTCCCTTCAACGATTCGAGGGCATTCATATTCAGAGAAAGGGCAATCGGAGAATTCTCCAGCTTCAAAGAACTGACAGAACCGGTAAAGTCCTTTTTAGTCGTCGTTCCATAGCCGATCACGACGACTTCATCGATCAGCTCGACATTCTCCGCCAGGCGGATTTCCAGATTCTTTTGATTATTCACCGCCACTTCCCGGTCTTCATAGCCAATATAAGAAACTTTCAAAACCGCACCGGGAGCTACATACAGGGTAAAAACCCGTTAACATCGGTAATCATCCCGTTCGTCGTCCCTTTTTCCACCACATTGGCTCCGATAACAGGGTCGCCTTGCGAATCAAACACAACACCTGTTACCTTTTATTCGTTTGCTGGAGCAGCCCATCGGCACCTATTTTATTCAGCACAATTTGCCGTCCGTTGATAGAATAGGAGATGCCAGTATTTTCAAACAGGTTGTTCAATACCTCGGCTATATTCTTATTGTCTGCCGAGACATTTACTTCGCGTTCCACATCAACAATTTTCTTGTTATAAAGAAAACGGAATTCAGTGTCTTCCTCTATCTGGTTCAGCACCTCCTCTATGGAAACATTATTCATCCGAAGACTCATAGATGTCGACTGGGAATAAGATACCGAAGCCAGAATTTGTGTTAGACTTAAAGCAATAAATAACAGGCACAATCTCATAACTCGAAAGATTTTAACGGCCAAACCAGGCCTTTCGATTTTTTATCCGAAATGAAATTCATACATTTGTTTGTTTAGTTAGAAAATAAGGTTACTAAAAACTTTCGGACAGCTAAATGATCTAAAGGAAAGGCCTCGCACACCTTTCCTTTTTATTTAAAGCCGTTCCATTGATCTCGCTTGATTCATAAGACTACTTCATAGGCATCAGATTTTAAAGTGAACAAATAATAATTATCTCCTTACATAACTAAGACGTTCCAGTTATTCTTTACCACAACCGAAAAGCCACTTTTCTTACAAAAAAAATAAATGTCGGACGAATGATCAAGTACGCGGAAGCAGGCTGCCTCTGTTTATTAGGTAAAAAGGTTAATTAATCTTAGCAGTAACAAAATAGTTGCCGTACCACTTGTGCATCAGTAACAATTCCGTTACTTTTGTATTGCATTAATAAAGCTCTTTGAAACATGAAAGTATCAGAGTTGGTAAGGTTGCTCAAGGCGTCCGGCTGCTCGATCTATCGAAGAGGCGCAAACCATGACATCTGGATTAGTCCTGTCACAGGAAAAACTTTCCCGGTGTCGCGCCATAAAACGGAAGATCTAAAGCCCAAGACGCTGGAAAGCATCAAGAGCAAAGCGGGGATTTAATTCCCCGCTCCGCTTTCCTTTGATACTGGCATAGATCAAGGGCTTTATTTAAAATTACAGATTATGAGAATAACAGCTATCATTGAAAGAAATGACAACAACTATTATCAGATTAGTTCTGATGCTGAATTAATGAGGTGTTGTTTTGGTGGATACGGGTATTCCGTATCAGAGGCAAAAGAAGACTTTTTGAAGAGTATTGATGAAGCGAAAGAGATTATTGCAGAAAGGGGAGAAGTCATACCAGAAAAAGATAGTCATATAGAGGTCTCATTTAAGTATGATATCCCTTCCTTCTTCAATTATTTTGATTGGATTAATGTCAGCCAGTTCGCAAAGAAAGCAGGGATTAACGAATCCAAGATGCGCCAGTATAAGGCCGGGTTAGCTTTCGCGTCTGAATCAACTACCAAAAAGATTCTTAAAGCAGTCAAGGAAATAGGTTTAGAATTACAGTCTGCATCTATTTAGAGAATATTCCAACCGTCAAGCTCTGACCTTGTTTAGAGCTATATTAATGCATGCCCCGCTCCTTATGGTTCGGGGCTTTTTGTTGTATAACTTAGTCCTTCTTTGAAAAGACCGAATCCCCTCCTACTTTCTTTTATAAACCTCTATCGCCTGTTTCTCGTATGTGTTGTTGCTGTCCTTCACTCTTTTGTTTTGTTTGAAATGCAAAGGGGCACTCATCTCCAACAACCGAAGTATTTCATCCAACGATTCATATTCGAATGTTGCGCGGTAAGGAGCATTTGCCAACGATGAATCTTTGAGATCTATATCGACATTAAAGGTCAGTCCCAGCCGCTTGAACACATACGATAAAGGATCATCCCGAAATATCATCAGGCCGTCTTTCCAGGCATACCATTTGTAAGGATCGGTCTTTGCTATCAGGCATTGTTTGGTCAGGTTATTGAAAGAAGCACGTTCGCCCGGCTTCATACTGACCGGCGAAGAATTTCCGAAAACAACATCGACCTTGCCCTTTACCATCGTAACGGCCGTTATGGAGTCTTTGTTGTAGGCTTCTATATTAAAGGCTGTACCCGTCGCCCGGAGAGTGATCTGTTCTGTTTTCACGATAAACGGATTTTCCGTATCGGAATGTACTTCAAAATAGCCTTCCCCATTCAGGAACACATCGCGCTCGCCTTTCCGGAAAGCCAAAGGATACCGGAGGGTACTGCCGCCATTCAGCCAGACAAGGGTTCCGTCCGGCAGACGTACTTCCGAAAAAGTGCCATGAGGAGATTTCACTTCCTGGTATTCGACCGTATTGTGCAAGGCATCGCCTTTATCCAAATACAGATAGGCACAAAGTAGCAGTAAAGAAATAACCAGGATAGCTGCCGCGCGTTGCCAATAAATCAACAAAGCCCGGGTAATATTCCTCCTCGTGGATGCGATATTTGCCAATATATTTTCCCCGGCTTCATTTACGTCAATCTCAGCAGGGTTAAATGCGGGGTGCATTACCTGCCATACATTACGCACCTGCTGAAAATACTGGTCATTTTCAGCAGATTGCCTCACCCAATCTTCCAGTTTACGGCGTTCTTCCTCCGTTGCTTTTCCGGATAGATAAGCTGTTATAATAGGTTGTATTTGATCCTTGTCTGTCATTTTTTCTTTTCTAGTATATAAGACGTTCGGAAAATGATTGTCCACATTGTTTATAACTTTTTTTAGGGAATACCGATTAATAGCAAAAACAGGAAGAAATCTTTCAGCTGTTTCCTCAATAACTCCAACGTCTTGCTGACACGCACTTCGACCGTACGTTCGGAGACATTCAACTTCTCTGCTATTTCTCTATATTTCAATCCTTCAAACCGGTTCAGCTCGAAAGCTTCCCGGTATAAATCAGGGACTTTCTCCAAGGCTCGATACAGGTGATCGTGCAAATCCGAATACAAGACATAGTTTTCCGTATCGTAACTATCCAGTACGGAGCCTTCATAACCTGTCTCATATTGGCGAACGATTTCCAAATGACGGAATTCATCCAAACAGCTGTTGCGCACCGCTTTCAGCAAATAAGATTTCAGGGAAGTTTCGATCTGTATATTTTTCCGGTCGTTCCAAAGTTTCAGGAAGATAGATTGGACGATGTCTTCGCAGGCACTTTTTTCTTTTATAAAGTTACCGCAAAACAGCACCAGATCGGTATAATAGGTCTGAAACAATAATGAGAAAGCCTCTTTGCTGTCTTGCTTCAAAGCCGACAAAACAAAGTTTTCTTGTTGTTTTTCCAGTTTTCCCATATTTATTTCAAGTATAGATTCTCTTTCCCAGGGGGCTAAATTAATTACATTTTTCTATATTTCAGCTATTTTGCCAGGCAAAACTACAAGCAACAAAGCCCCTGCGATACGAGATCGCGGGGGCTGTTTTTTGTCTGTATCCCTTCCTCACGGGAGAAATAACAGAAGAACTTTATTTTATTACTTAATATTAATAACCACTTTTTCGCCTGTCGCAGGGTATTTGATGGTTAGTAGAAGGTGTCCTAAAAGGATGCCTTCTTTTTTGTTATGCGGCCAATTCATTATCC
>JAJPZM010000354.1 GCA_021204335.1 Parabacteroides sp.
ATTTATCATCTGACCAAACAGCCGATAATCTACTTACTAAGCAGACCTCCGCCTACTCGATAAGTAGTGGGGGGGGTATCTTATACCCGATGGTTTATGCAATATTCTGTTTCACTCTATTAGAATCTACGATATCAAAATGATATTAGTGTGGCGACTAATCGGGATTTGTATCGCGACAAAATTGAATTAGTACCACGACTAATATATTTTAACATATCTAATAGATAGGAAAAAAAGAAATTCCCGATCAAACCGTCATTCCTCATCCACCCCATTGTATTTCCGGTTAAAATCGCGGAGACGCATAAAGCGGGCTTTGTTCTTCAGTTTGTTTTTCAAACGGGTAGACGGAAGAAATGTAACGGTTTTTATACGAACCATCTGAGGTTTCAAGCCATCTTTATCCTCAACTATATCACTGGTAATCGAGGCACTGAAAGTTCCAATATCCCCAAACCGAATATTACTGCCATTCAGCAGTTCCAGTTCGAACTGGGTCATAAGGGCTTCGATAACTCCCCTGATATCAGCAGATGTAATCGTACAAGTACTTGATATACGATAACACAGGCCATCCAGGTCAATTGTTTTGCTATTGGCTTTTGCTGTAAAATAACCTGTTTTCTCTTTGCCGGGAATGGCACATACCATCTTTCTTGGTTTGTAAATGATGCTCATGTTTGTTTACTATTAATACAGTGTTTCAGTGAAATCCTCCCAATCACTTTTTTGTCAGAGGTACGTCTAATTTTATTTAGAGGTAGGTGTAAATCGATTTAGACGTACCTCTAAATTCATTTACACCTAGGTCTTTTTAAAAAGAGGTTACTACAAATATACGAAATCAATAAGGCGTTGTCAAGAGGTCATCAGCATAATTAGGGTATTTATTACCATTTCCTTTGTTCTTTCACACGAAATAGACTACATTTGCCTTATCGCGTGAGCATGAATAAAAAACAGGAGAACTATTTATGGAAGCAGTTAAGAGAATCCCTTACGGTATTTCCAATTTTGTGGAAGTGGTGGAGCAAAACCAGTATTATGTGGATAAAACCATGTATCTACCTCTGCTGGAAGAACAACCCAGTAATTTGTTTTTATTCGTCCGCGCCGTTTCGGGAAGAGTATTTTCCTGAGTATGCTTCGGGCATACTATGATATTACTCAAAAAGAAAAGTTTCAGAAACGTTTCGGCAACTTGTGGATTGGAGAACATCCCACTCCCTTGCAAGGGACATTTCAAGTACTTTATCTGGACTTCTCACGCGCCAGTGGCGGCAGTGGTTCGCTATCCGAAAACTTTGACCGTTATTGCGGCATGGTAATGGATATGTTCGGCATGTCGTACGAGTCTTATTATTTCCCGGGATTTGCTGCTGAAATGAAAGCACTACCCGATTTTGTCAGCAAACTGAACTATTTGAATCTTCATGCGCCGGAGACAGGTGCACGTCTTTATCTTATTATCGACGAATATGATAACTTCACCAATGAAGTCCTCAACGAACAGGGGAATGAAGTTTATCATGCCCTCACTCATGCCAGCGGATTTTATCGGGAAATCTTTAAGAAATTCAAAGGAATGTTCGAGCGTATCTTTATGACCGGTGTCAGCCCCGTTACGTTGGACGATCTTACCAGCGGATTCAATATCGGTTGGAATATCAGTACCGAGTATCAATTTAATATAATGTTGGGATTCAGCGAGGTAGATGTACGCACCATGCTTCAATATTACAAGGATGCAGGACAGTTGCCGGAAGAAACAGACATAGAAGCGATGATTTTGGAGATGAAACCCTGGTATGACAATTATTGTTTTGCCGAAGAAAGTCTGGAGCGCGACCCAAAAATGTTTAACTGTGACATGGTGCTCTATTGTCTTCGCAATTATATTACCTTGGGCAAATCCCCCAAACAAATGATAGACCCCAATACCCGAACGGACTATAACAAGATGAAGAAACTCATTCAGCTGGATCGTTTGGATGGTGACCGTAAGGGAGTTTTACGCAAAATCACAGACGAAGGACAAATCGTTACTAATCTGGCATTTACTTTTCCCGCAACAGAAATCACCAATCCGGAAATCTTCCCCAGCTTGCTTTTCTATTATGGCATGCTGACTATTTCAGATACGCGCGGAAATTATGTGGTATTAAGTATTCCTAATAATAATGTACGCAAGCAATACTATGAATTCATGTTGGAGGAATATCAAGACAAACGATATCTCAATTTGAACAACTTAGGCTTACTATTTTATGATATGGCCTACGATGGTCATTGGCGCGAATCTTTGGAATTCATATATGGGGTACAAAACCAGATGTATATAATATAAATTGTAAATAACTAGTAAACAACATAATACAAATACGGGGTTCAAAACGAAAAGTTTAATCAAGGAGAATTGAAGGTTAATTTCGGCCTTGCGAAAGAGTGTAAAAGTATGATTGATGTTAATTGCGCATTCGTTTATGACCTTAAACTGACATAAAGATACAGAATAAAATCAATCTACGGAAATGAATTTCAGAAAAGCCATTTTAAGGCTCTTTTTTGAGCTCTGGATACATTGTGTATTCAGGGCTTTTTCTTTGCCTACATGCGAGTTGTGGGGCTTTTGATGGTCTCTTATAATCTTATGACATCATACCACAAAAAGAAATTAAGATGTAATCTGCTGGATAACCAAAATGCAAAAAAAAATGCGAGATTGTAGTAATATAATGATCCTTAATCTGGATGTTTATTAATGGGGGTGTTTTCAATGGGAAAACACGAAAAAGTGGCTGTTTTGCGTTTTGGGATTACAAATGGGGTCACAAATGGGGTTACAAAATATGGTGGTTGAATTGGCGATATAAGGGTATATATTTCTTTTTAATCATGGTAATATTGGTAAAATACATATTTATAGTGATAGTTAATACTGCTATTTGTTTGTTAGTGAATTTTATTTTTAATGATTAATTTCTTGTATATCAGCATATTTAGTATATTTGATACTAGTATTAACAACTTAAATACATGTGTGTATAGAAAATGATATTATTAATGATTTTGTAAAAGATCAAATTAGCAAATGTGGCAAAGAGGCTATCCTAAAACGGTATTTAACGATGAATGCCACCTTGAACCAAATTGCAAAGGAATTTAATGATTCAAAAAAGGCATCTATTCTTACAGATGTTGTTGATGTATTGAACATCATTACTGAATACATTAAAAATAAAAATGATTATCCGCATAATGTCCTATTATAAATTCTGGATTTGAAGT
>JAJPZM010000003.1 GCA_021204335.1 Parabacteroides sp.
GCAAAAAACAAAATGATCCGACAATTAGACAATTGATAAAATGAACAAAGGACTTATACTCTACTTTAGTATAGAATTATTCGTGTATTATAAAAGCAACTGTTTCCTTCTCGCTTTTATACATAAATTATACTATAAATTAATAAATAGTGGATAAACTATGCTATCTTTGAGGTACAAATACTAATAGAAATATTCATTGAACCTTTTAAAAGATCACAGTATGGAAAAGACACTTGTAATATTAAAACCATGTACCGTTCAACGGGGTTTGATCGGTGAAATCATTTCCCGCTTTGAGAAGAAAGGACTGATTCTGGCAGGGATGAAAATGACCTGGCTAACCGATGAGATCCTGAGCGAACATTATGCTCATCTTAAGGACAGACCCTTCTTCCAAAGAGTAAAAGATGCCATGGACGTATGTCCTGTAATTGTATGTTGCTGGAAAGGCGTCGATGCCGTACAGGTAGTACGAAACCTGGCAGGAGCAACCAATGGCAGAAATGCCGCTCCCGGCACTATCCGTGGCGATTACAGTATGAGCATACAGGAAAATATCGTACATGCTTCCGATTCACAGGAAACGGCAGTTATTGAACTAAAAAGATTTTTCAAGGAAGATGAATTGTTTGACTATGAGACAAAAAATCTACTCAGTCTCTATGCAAATGACGAATTCTAAAGAATAAGAAAAAACAAAAAGCCGGAAAAGAGTAAACGAATTTCTCTTTTCCGGCTCTTTTATTTCAGATACCTCATCCTATCCTCGCGAACCGGATGAACAACCTCATTACTAATCTAAAAATCTAATACCATGAAAAACACACCATATTCCATAAACAAGCCCCGCTGACGAAATGTTCTGAGAAAATAAAGAATTTCACCCAGTTGTATTATTCCTGAAATGAACCTATATTTGTACTGTATTTGAAAACATGAGTACAGACAAAATAAAACGTAAATAATATGCACAGTTGGTTTGAATGTAAAGTCTCCTTCGAAAAAGTACTGGAGAACGGAATGCAAAAGAAAGTAACAGAACCTTATCTGGTGGACGCCCTGTCGTTCACAGAAGCAGAGGCTCGTATCATTGAAGAAATCCGTCCGTTTATTTCCGGCGAGTTTACAGTTACAGATATCAAACATGCCCGCCTTTCCGAGTTGTTCTTCAACGAAAACGGCGACCGTTTCTATAAAATAAAAGTATATTTCATCACATTGGATGAAAAGAGCGGTGCGGAAAAGAAAACAGCCGCCCAGATGCTTGCCCAGGCATGTACGCTGAAAGAAGCGATTGCCGTACTGGAAGAAGGCATGAAAGGAACCATGGCCGACTACACGATCGCATCGGTGACGGAAACCATGCTTATGGATGTGTTCCCCTTCTCCGTCAATGACGATAAAACACCCAAATCGGGCGAAGAACTGATTGCCGAACAGAAGAAACAAGCAGAAGAGAAAGCACCCGAAGCATGAGTATCGCCCAGAACATAGTACAGTTAAAGGCATCGCTGCCGGCAAACGTTACGCTGGTAGCAGTGTCAAAGTTTCATCCGGCAGAGGCTTTACTGGAAGCCTACAATGCCGGCCAACGCGTTTTCGGTGAAAGCCGGGCGCAGGAGCTGGCAGCCAAACAAAAAGTACTACCGGGTGATATCGAATGGCATTTCATAGGACCGTTGCAGAGTAATAAGGTAAAAGACATCGCACCCTTTATCCATACGATCCACAGCATCGACTCTCTGAAGTTATTGCGGGAAGTAAACAAACAAGCCGTCAAAAACGACCGTATCATCCGCGTGCTATTGGAAATACATGTAGCTAGGGAAGAAAGCAAACACGGATTAACACCCGACGAATGCCGCGAGCTTTTGCAAACACTGGAACTTGCCTCTTTCAGCAACATCCGGATATGCGGTCTGATGGGAATGGCAACAAATACGGACGATACGGATCTGATCGAACAGGAATTTCATATTTTGCATGAACTTTTCACAGAGTTAAAAGCGACATATTTCAAAGGGGATGATCATTTCGCCGTACTGTCGATGGGGATGAGCCATGATTATCTTCTTGCTATTCGCCAAGGCAGCAACATGATACGGGTTGGAACCAGTATTTTCGGTGAACGCGAGTACTAACGCTTTTAAACATTTTAATAGAACAAACAGGCTCACGACAAAATAATTCGTTATTTTTGTAAAGTTGAACGAAATTGAATCTGACATGATTGGCATTAAAACCCAATATGCGGGACTAACACTTCGTAATCCCATAATCGTAGGAAGTTCAGGACTGACAAACAATCCGGAATGTAACAAAGAATTTGAAAAAGCCGGTGCAGGAGCCATTGTCCTCAAATCTCTTTTCGAAGAACAGATTGAGATGCAGAGCGACTCGCTCATGCAGGATTCCGACTACCCCGAAGCAGCCGATTATATACGCGGTTATGTAAAGGCCAACCAGGTTAACAACTATCTGGAACTGATAAAAAAGACCAAGGAGTTATGCACCATCCCCATTATCGCCAGTATCAATTGCTACAAGGCTGATGCATGGATTGATTTTGCACGCCAGATCGAACTGGCCGGTGCAGACGCGCTGGAGTTAAATGTGTTCTTCCTGGAAACCAGCCTGGACTATAATCCGGATGAAATCCGCGACCTGTATGTCAGCATAATCCGGAAAGTAAAAGAAACGGTTTCCATTCCTATTATTATTAAGATAGGAAAGAATATGGGAAACATTCCTTCTTTAGTCAACACGCTGAAAATAAACGGAGCAGACGGAGTCGTGATGTTTAATCGTTTTTATCAGCCCGATATCGACATCAACAGCATGCAAATCGTATCCGGCAACGTATTCAGTAACCATTCCGATTTAAGCGATACGATCCGCTGGACCGCTATTATCTCCGGAAAAGTACCCGGAATAAGCATCGCTTCATCTACCGGAATTCATGACTGGGAAGACGTAATAAAATGCCTGTTGGCAGGGGCTTCCGCCGTACAGATGTGCAGCGCTTTATACACACATGGAGGCGAAATCATCTCGCAGGTACTTACTTGCATAGAAGAATGGATGCATCAGGCACATTATCAAAGCTTGTCTCAATTCCAAGGCAGACTGAATTATGCGAATATTCCAAACCCCGCCATGTACGAGCGTTCGCAGTTCATGAAATACTTCTCGAACAGAGATTAATTATTCAATTAAATAAAGAGAAAAGGAGACAGTTTCAGAG
>JAJPZM010000174.1 GCA_021204335.1 Parabacteroides sp.
TACCGAAATAAACAATAACTAAAGGGGCTATCCACTTTTTGGACAGTCCCTTTTTATTTGGGTATAATCGGGAAGTGTTTACTTCTTTCCCAACAGGAATCCGTTGATCTGTTCAACGAATTGTTCCTTTGAGAGTGCTCCCTGTGCGATCTGCGGTTTTCCTTTTGCCGGAATAAACAGCAAGGTAGGGATGCTCTGGATGCCGAAGGCGGCTGCCAGTTCTTTTTCGTTGTCGACGTTGATCTTATAAACGATGATATCGTTCTTGTACTCTCCCGCCAGTTCCTTCAGGATTGGCGATACTTTCTTGCAAGGTCCGCACCAATCAGCATAAAAGTCCACGATGCAAGGTTTGCTTCCTTCGTAAACCCATTCTGTTTGGTTTTTCTCGTAATTATATACCTTAGTCAGAAAGTTAGCCTTATTAAGTACTACCACTTCGCCTTGGGCTGCTGCATTTCCTGTCTCACTTTTATCCGATTTAGCCGACATGGAACAGCTTACCAACAGCAGTACCACCGAAATCATAAATAAATCTTTCAACTTTCTCATATAAAACTTATTACTACATTGATAATTATTAAATACAAAAATAGTAATAAAACACATACTACCTTCATCCGCTATGGTTAAAAGAAAAATATTAGGCTAAAAAGAAAAAAATGTACCGAGAGATTAGGAATATAAAAATAATGACTACCTCTGCACCGCAATCGAGAGAAAACGGTTGCAAAACATACTGGAGAGATGGCAGAGTGGTCGATTGCGGCGGTCTTGAAAACCGTTGAACTGAAAGGTTCCTGGGGTTCGAATCCCTATCTCTCCGCAAAACAGCAGAAATAGCTGCTTTTTTGTTTTATGGAGGGCTATATGTTCTCTCCAACCTTCCCAAAAGGAGAGATGCTCGAGTGGTTGAAGAGGCACGCCTGGAAAGCGTGTAAACCCCTAAAGGGTTTCGCGGGTTCGAATCCCGCTCTCTCCGCTTTCTTACTTACTCCGCTTTTTATTGTCAATATTCATAAATTTCGGATAAACAAAACTCGTATATTTGCTGTTATACAAACAAATACGATATCTGAATGGAAAATATTATCCGGATACAATACTATCAGTCTCCTTGTGGAAAATTGATTCTCGGTTCATACGGCGATAAATTATGTTTGTGCGACTGGATGAATGAGGAGCGTAGAAAGCTCATTGATACCCGACTTCAGAAAGAACTATGCGCCGGATATGAGGAAAGTGAATCCGCGACAATTGCAGAAGCGGTCGGTCAGCTCAACGAATATTTTAACCGTAAACGTACCGCTTTCGATATTCCTTTGCTTTTTGTCGGAACCGATTTCCAGAAAACGGTCTGGAATGAATTGCAGAATATCCCTTATGGAAAGACGGAGTCGTGTGCCGGACTTTCGCAACGCCTGGGTAATCCCAAAGCTGTGCGTGCAGTAGCAGCAGCTAATGGTGCGAATGCCATTTCTATTTTCGTGCCCTGTCATCGTATTATTGGCAGCAACCGTCAGTTGACAGGTTATGCCGGAGGTCTTCCGGCGAAGAAGTTGCTGCTCGAATTGGAGTCGCCTGCCGCCCTGTTCGGGTAACCCGTCCGCTGGCAGGCGAACGATTAAATCCCGACAATTTTCTCGAATCGCTTTTCCATACATACGCTGACGTCGGTCGTAACGAATTTCCCGTTGTAGAAAAGGGTGAATATGGTAGCCGGGGTAGGAGCGTTCTGCGCCTGTTCCAATGTCTCCAGTTTAATGATTTTCAGCGGTATGCCTTTCCTTTCAGCCATCTCTGCCAGCGTACCGCGTACATGAAACTCTGTGAACGGGCAACGGTTGGTGTAATAGACGACTGCGCCGTTCTTCTCCTTGCATTCCCCGCTTCGCACGCTGCCCTGAACGATGGGTCGGGGGCTTCGGAATCGATTTTCAAAGCCAGCAGGCTGAAACCGTCAGGCAGTTTCTCCACCGTTTGGAAACCTTGGCGCAAAAGCCATTTTGTGTCGCTCATAAAATGAAACTTGGAAGTACCCACTACGGTGACCAGCCCCGCTTTCCCCTGTGCCCTGGCATCGTCGATGGCGGATTGTAACAGAGCCTTTCCGTGCCCGCATCCTTTGTACTGCCCTGAAACCCAGAAACAGTTTATCATCAGATAACCGGGGGCATCGACGGGAACCCATGCCTTTTCGGCGGGAACATATTCGATAAATACCTTGGCGCGTTCGTCGAGACGGCGGAATACGTATCCGTTATCAAACTCTTTCCTGAGCCATTCCTTTTTCAGCTCGTAACTTTCCTTACATTTTTTGTCGGAGAAGGCGCAGCAGATATGTTCGGTTGCGATGTTTTCCTTTGTCAGGGTGATGTATTTCGTTTCCATGATGGTTTTATTTTATAGGTATGTAAATCTTAGTTAGAGCCGTTTCGCTGTCCGTCTCGCTGTAATGGATGTATTCCTCGAAAGGCATCCTGTGGCGGATGGTGTAGTTGAAGCTGACCGATCACCTGGTTCACCTTTTCCTGATAGATATTTTCGGTACTGCTTCGCATGCTTCTGATTCTTTAGGGACAAAAGTAGGCAATCTATACTGATCGGGAGTTGTCCAATCCGGCCAAATTCGTTTTCGTTTCGATTGCCTCCTGTGCGTCCGTCTTTTCTATTTGTTACGGAGATGGTTGAAGACGTCTTTTATTTTGCCGTCCTTATTTTTTCCTGTGCTTGTGTACATATACAAGAAAGAAAACTGTAAAAGTATTTAAGTATATATCTTTCAGGTCGAAAACAAACAAGGGTTTGAGGTAGATGAAATCCAATACCCCTTTTTCCCAGATGATATTGCCGAGCAAAGCACAGATAATCCCCGCTGTTTGGAAGATGATGGCAATGTCGAGGAGCTTTGTCTTTTTTGACAGGCTTCTGAAGAAGACGTATAATGCCAGTATGATACATTCGGCAACGGCGAAGATGACCATGTGTATCCAAAAGCCCATATTGACGTTCAGTTTCTGGTTTAGAAGATAGTTGACGTAGCTGTGTTTGTCGTTGAATACTGGCCTGAACTCGAAGAGCGAAGGGATAATATCGAAATGGGTGTCCATATAAAAATGATAGATCACGATCTTTGTTGCTTGATCGATGAGGATTAGCAGAATTATCCACCATATAATATCTCTGGTCTTCATAATTTATTCCATTTTTTGCAGGATGGGTAATCAAATGTTTCCAAAGAT
>JAJPZM010000446.1 GCA_021204335.1 Parabacteroides sp.
TACCGAAATAAACAATAGCTAAAGGGGCTATCCACTTTTTGGACAGTCCCTTCGTGGATTTGCCCTGATAGGCATCATGTTATTACATTGTATGGAACGTTTCGACCTGATTTATACTCCGGTTGTCGATTCCCCTTTCTGGCAACAGATCGATACGTTTGTTATCGATTCGATGTACTTCCTGTTCTCCGGGAAGTCGTACGCCATCTTCTCACTGCTTTTCGGGTTGAGTTTCTTTATGCAGATGGATTCGCAGGCTGCTAAGGGAAATGATTTCCGCGGACGTTTCTTATGGCGTTTGACTCTATTACTAATCTTTGGATATATCAACGGATTGGTTTATTTGGGTGAGTTCTTTGCCGTTTATGCCATATTAGGTGTTTTCCTGATCCCGTTGTATAAAGTGCCGTCTAAATGGCTGGTTATCCTATGCGTATTATTGTTTTTACAGATACCGGCTGTCATCAGTTTTATTTCCCTGTTGGAGAATAATGTGCCGAATAAGCCGACCGATGCAGTTGTTTACATGAACCAATTGTATGACGAGTGCGCCCAGCTGTTTATTACCGGCTCGTTGGGAGATGTACTCCACTTTAACCTGTGGAAAGGACAGTTTGCCAAATTACTGTGGGTATTCAATAATTACCGTTACCTGCAATTGTTCGGGTTGTTTATTGCCGGTATGCTGATCGGCCGCATGGGCATTCACAAAAGCGAAGAGAAGATGGTGAAATATAGCCGGAAGGTTCTTCCTTACAGTATTATATGGTTTATTGTCTTTTATACGGTCGTCTTGTTATTGCCAGCTTTTGGTGTCGAAGGATTTGCCCTGTCTGTCGGCAAAACGCTTTTCAAGACGTATGCTAATTTGGGAATGATGATGATTTATATCTGTGGCTTTACCTTATTATATTATCGTTACAACTGGCGTAATGTGTTGGATAAGATTGCACCGGTCGGCCGCATGAGCGTTACCAACTATATGGCACAGTCGATGGTCGGTGTCACTTTGTTTTACGGTTTCGGGGCCAATCTGGCGGTAGAATTCAATTACCTGCAAAGCCTGTTGGTCGGCATCGTTTTCTGTTTCATCCAGATAGCTTACAGCAACTGGTGGATCAAACGTTTTTACTACGGCCCGATAGAATGGCTTTGGCGCACGCTTACCTGGTTCGCGAAGGTGCCGTTGCGGCGGGTATAAACGCAAAAAGGCCATCTTCACAGACAGCCAATCTTCATTGTTAACCTTAAATCTAATACCATGAAAAACACGATGCAAATATAGGTGTTTTATGTTATGTAGCATAACATTTCGCTTGGAAATCTCATTTATTTAATATGATTTAACTAAAACCTGCTATAAAACATCTCTATGGAGCAGCTTTAAGGTAACTTTACCTCTGTTATTTCATTCTTGCATCAGCACCCCACATCAGTTTCTCACGCAGAGTCTGATAAAAGGTGTGATTGTATCTTTTGATTACTTTCGTCGTATAATCTGCTTTTGTAACGGTAAGTTGTATCCCTGCCGGAAACACTTCCGAACGGCCGTCCAGCGAAATCAGGAAAGATTTGTTGCGGCTTTCTACACCTAAAGTAATCGTATAGGTATCGGGGATAACCAAAGGACGCACATTCAATGAATGAGGGGCGACCGGACTCAGCACGATATTACAGCTTTGCGGTATAATAATCGGGCCGTTCACACTCATGGAATAGGCAGTCGAGCCGGTAGGCGTGGCTATCAATAAGCCGTCAGCCTGGTAGGATGCCAGATACTCGTCGTTGAGCGAGGTATGGATCGTGATCATGGACGAAGTGTCGCGTTTCAGAATGACAATCTCATTCAATGCATAGTTATAGCCGCGAAAAGCACGTTCTTCGGTATGAAGCCGCAGCAAAGTGCGCTCTTCTATCTTATAATAGTTTTTGAATAATTCTTCCAGCGTATCTTCTATATCATTCCCCCCTACATCGGCAAGAAAGCCCAGGCGGCCGGTATTGATACCCAGGATTGGAATATCCTGACGATTCACACGGGCAGCTGTACGCAGAAACGTACCATCTCCCCCGACACTCAAGGCCACGTCGAGATCAAAATTATCGTCTGTAAGCAATCCTGCCACCGCCGGTTCGTAATGAAGCGCATCCGTCAGGAAAGTATAAAAATGGTCGTCTACATACACTTCCGCTTCCTGCGAACGGAGCTTCTCAAACAAACATTTGATCTGGCTCTGCTTTTCTACCTGATATTCACTGCCAAAGATGCCTACTTTCATAACGGTTCCCAATTAAATATTCATATAATGCAACAACTCGCTCATCCGTTGCTGCAACAGGTCATCGACCATCCCTTTCTCCATAAAGTAATAGAGAACGGTATAATTAAAGCGTTCGAAACTGCGGATTACCGGCGAAGCGTCTTCCAGATCGATCTTTATAATAAGATGTAAGCGTCCCGTATCCTTGTCGGTATATGAAAGCAGGTTCAATACATGCGCATTGTTCGATTCGATCAGGCGGGCGATGTCGGTAAGCGAATAATCCTGCGGAATTACTTCCAGGACAAACACGCTTCCCGCCCCCTCGGCATTACATAGCTCCGAAAGGATGTCGATCAGTTTATCCCGCGTGATTGTCCCGCAATACTCTCCTTCCGCATTGATAACCGGAAGCAGGCTCAACTGATAACGGGCTATCAAGGCAAGCGCTTCATGGATATGCGTGTCTTCCAGCATACTGGGAGCAAACAGAACCGGTTCGCCGATCGTTGCGGCAGGATCGGGCATCGTCAGCAAGTCTTTTTCCGAGACCAGGCAACGGTATATCCCCTCGCTTAGCAATGGTAGATGTTTTAACTTAAAATCATCCATTAGTGCTAATGCGTATTCTCCTGTGTCAAAACTTTTTAACACCGGAAGTTCCTTTGTTATGAAATCTTTCACCAACATTATTCTGTTAATTCCCTTAATTCTGCTAATTTTGCCGATACTTTTGTGCAAATGTAATGAAAGAAAAAAGATATAACGATATACGATGACAAATTTAAGTGTAAACATTAACAAGGTTGCAACCATTCGTAACGCACGTGGTGGAAACATGCCTGACATTCTTAAAGTCGCACAAGACTGCGAAAGCTTCGGCGCACAAGGGATTACAGTTCATCCGCGCCCGGACGAACGACATATCAGATACAGCGATGTATATGCGTTGAAGCCCCTGATCAGAACAGAGTTTAACATTGAAGGGTATCCCGGTAACGATTTTATAGACTTGGTATTGAAAGTAAAACCGACACAGGTAACGCTGGTGCCGGATGCTCCCGATGCCATCACCTCGAATGCCGGTTGGAATGTAAAGGAAAACTTCGACTTGCTGAGCGAACTGGTCGATACTTTTACGGCACAGGGTATTCGTACTTCCATCTTTGTAGGTACCGACTTGGCCAACATCGAACTGACTGCAAAAAACCGGAACAGACCGTATCGAACTCTATACCGAGCCTTATGCGACCAACTATCCGGTGAACAAAGAAGAAGCAATCGCTCCTTTCATCGAAGCCGCCCGGTTAGCTAAAAATCTGGGAATGGGTGTCAATGCCGGCCACGACCTGAGCTTGGAAAACCTTGCCTGGTTCAGCCAGAACATACCCTGGCTGGAGGAAGTATCCATCGGACATGCCTTGATCTGTGACGCTTTATATCACGGATTGCAGGAAACTATTTCTTTATATAAAGCATGCTTGCAACAATAAACGAATGAATTAATATTAACGAACTAAGTATACAAACCTATGAGTATTTTACTTTCCCTACAGGTAGTAGGGGCGCAGACAGCAGAGCAGATGCCGGATCTGACGGCAGTAACAGTCCCCACTGAAGCAGAGATCAATGTGATAGACCTTGCATTTAAAGGAGGGTGGATCATGGTTGTACTATTGCTGTTATCACTGATGGCAGGTTATATCTTCATCCAGCGCCTGCTGATTATCCGCCGCGCCGGCAAAGAAGACCAGAATTTCATGAACCGTATCAAAGACTATATCCACGAAGGCAAAGTCGACTCGGCACTCAACCTGTGCCGCAGCACCAACACGCCTTCCGCCCGTATGATCGAGAAAGGGATCACCCGTCTGGGACGTCCGATGAACGATGTGCTCGTTGCAATCGAGAATGTGGGCAACCTGGAGGTAGCCAAACTGGAAAAAGGATTTCCGCTGATTGCCACAACGGCTGCCGGAGCTCCGATGATCGGATTCCTCGGAACAGTAACCGGTATGGTACGCGCCTTCTTCGATATGGCAAATGCCGGAACAAACGTCGACGTATCGCTGCTTTCGGGCGGTATCTACGAAGCGTTGGTTACGACTGTCGGCGGTCTGGTTGTCGGTATCATCACGCTGTTTGCCTACAACTACCTGGTATCGCAGGTAGACAACGTGGTCAACAAGATGGAAGCCCGCACCATGGAATTTATGGATTTATTGAACGAACCGGCTAACTAACAAAGCGAATGGCACTAAAACGAAGAACAAAAGTAAACGAAGCCTTCAGCATGGCATCCATGACCGACGTCATTTTCCTGCTGTTGATCTTCTTTATGGTCACCTCTACGGTAGTCGTTCCGAACGCCATCAAGGTAACATTGCCGCAAGCCAAACAGCAAACGGCAGCCAAACCGCTTACGCGGGTTACCATCGATGCCAATCTGAATTACTTCGTAGCATTCGGTAGCCAGCGGGAAACGCAGGTCACGTTCGACGAGATCACCCCGTTCCTGCAAGACAGTTATGCGAAAGAGCCCGAAATGTTCGTCGCCCTTTATGCAGACGAGACAGTTCCTTATAAAGAAATCGTAAAGATCCTGAACATAGCGAACGAAAACAAATTCAAGATGGTGCTTGCCACCCGTCCGCAGAAATAACAGATATGAAATTCAACAAAGATGACATATACAGTATAGCCGGTACGATCGCTTTCCACGTGGTGATCTTCTTGATCCTGTGGTTCACGGCGCTGCGGACGGTCATTCCCGACGAAGACGGAGGCATCCTAGTCAACTTCGGTAATGTAAACTCCGCCGCAGGTACGTTCGAACCGAAATACACCGGACAGGAATTGCCTCAGGAAACGACGACTCCTCCCCCTCCACCTACTCCTCCGATAGAAACACCGAAAGAGGAAGTTATTACGCAGGACATCGAAGAAAGCGTTGCTCTGGCTGAAGCAAAAAAGAAGGAAGAGCAGAAAAAGAAAGAGGAAGACCGTAAGCGGAAAGAGGAAGAAGACCGTCGCAAACGGGAAGGAGCTGAAAAGAAACGCCTGGAAGAAGAGCGTCGCAAAAAGGAACAGGCCATCAGCAACCGCGTTGCCGGCGCATTCGGCATCGGCGGAGCGGAAGGCAACAGCCAGGGCGATGCAGAAACCGGCGTAGGCAACCAGGGCAGCCCGTTTGGCAACTCCGACCACGGAGCCAACGAAGGCGTAGGCGGCTACGGTTCATTCAATCTGAACGGTCGTTCTATCGAAGCCGGTGGCCTGCCCCGTCCCGCGTACACGATCCAGGAAGAAGGCAAAATAGTAATCAACATTACCGTCGATCCGAAAGGAAATGTAATATTTGCAGAAATAGGCAGAGGTACCAACATCGACAACGCTTCCATGCGAAAGAGCGCACTGGACGCCGCCAGGCGTGCCAAATTCAACAGCATCAGCGGGGCGAACAATCAGAGTGGTACGATTACATACGTATATAAACTTAAATAAAGGAAGTAACATGAAGAAAGCAATTGTATTCTTAGCCAACGGCTTTGAAGAAATGGAAGCCTTGGGTATTACCGATATCCTGCGCCGCGGAGGTATCGAAGTAACAACTGTTTCCATCACGGCCGATCCAGTTGTAACGGGTTCACATAAGATTCCGGTTACAGCCGACAGCACATTGGAAAAAGTTACACTGGACGGTGTCGATGCGCTAATTCTTCCTGGCGGGATACCCGGAGCGACCAACCTGAATGACTCCGAACCTGTAAAAGAAGCGTTGTTGCAGCAATACCGCGAAGGACGTATCGTTGCCGCCATCTGTGCCGCACCGCTGGTGCTGGGTGGACTGGGATTGCTGAAAGGCCGTAACGCCACCTGCTATCCCGGTTTCGAGCCAAAGCTGATCGGTGCCACCGTAACAGGCGAAGCGGTTGAAGTATCCGACAATATAATAACCGGCAAAGGCCCGGGACTGGTCATCAACTTTGCCCTCACCCTGATAGCCGCTATCAAAAACGAAGCCGTTGCCGAAGAGGTAGCCGCAGGATTATTGGTTTAGCTTCCCTCCCCAGCACTATGGTGTTGGGGGAGTAGGACAATAGTGCCGGTTGGTATAGGACAGTAGTGTCAGTGGATGCAGGATAGTAGTGCCAATAGATGTAGCACTATAGAGTAAAAACCGTAAGGTTTATGGATTGGCAAAAAGAAAAAAGATGAACAACAACATAAAAGGGTTTGCTTACGGTATAGTAACCTCTGCGACATTCGGTTTAATCCCGTTATTTACTTTACCGCTGATGGGAAAAGGTATGCAATTCGACTCTATCCTGTTCTACCGCTTTCTTTTTGCCGCTATCGCCCTGACCGGTATTATGACTTATAGGAAAGAATCTTTCCACATAGATAAAAGGGAAATACCCGTCCTGATCCTGCTGGGATTCTTTTATACCGCCTCCGCCATGTTTCTTTTCTGGGGATATAACTTTATGTCGGCAGGCATTGCCACGACATTACATTTCACCTATCCGATATTTGTCACCCTTATCATGTTATTGTTCTTCCGGGAAAAAACATCCTGGATCACAATGTTGGCTATCGCACTGGCGATCTGTGGCGTAGCCCGTTTGTCTATTAACGAAGGAGAATTAAGGTTAAGCGTACTCGGTGTATTTATCGTATTGCTTTCGACAGTTGGATATGCTCTTTACATTACGACTGTAAATAAATCCAGAGTACATGCCATGACAGGACGGAAACTGACTTTCTATGTCTTTATAGTCAGCACTTGCCTGTTTGCCATCAAAGCAAGCACCAACGAAGGGATACAACCGATCCCCGATACCATGTCGGTGGTCAACCTGATTTTGCTGGCTATCGTTCCGACTGTTATTTCCAATATAACACTCATACAGGCTGTACATAACATTGGGGGTACATTAACGACCGTATTAGGAGCGATGGAACCGGTGACAGCGGTATTCGTCGGCGTATTGGTGTTCGGCGAACCGTTTACATTCAATCTTGCCACCGGCATCCTCCTTATAATCATTACCGTAACGATGATCATTCTTTCGAAGACCATACAAAAAGCGATGAAGGAAATTCGCAGAAAGCTCCAGGAATTACAGCGTTTCCTGCTTCAACTGTTCAACAAACTTGTCGATGCGTTGTAACTCTTTCGGTATATCGATCGACTGCGGGCAATGCTCGTTACACTGGTTGCAACCGACACAATGATCGGCCTGCCGCAACTTCGGTACGCTACGGTCGTAACCCACCAGAAAGGCACGTCGCGCTTCGCGGTAATTCGCATCCGTCCGGCTTTTAGGCACATTTCCTTCGTTCACACATTTATTATAATGAAGAAGTACGGCCGGTATATCGATGGCATACGGGCATGGCATACAATACTTGCAGTCGTTGCAGGGGATTGTCGGATATTTGATCATCAACTGCGCCGTTTCCTCGAGGAACTCCTTTTCCTCATCCGTAAGCGGAATCAGTGGGGAATACGTACGGATATTATCCTGCAAATGCTCCATATAAGTCATGCCGCTCAATGCCGTCAGCACCAGCTCGGGAGAACCGGCAAAGCGGAAAGCCCACGATGCGACACTATCCTCGGGACGTTGCTGCTTCAATCGCATCATGATATGCTGCGGGACATTCGACAAGCGGCCACCCAGCAACGGTTCCATGATAATGGCAGGTATATTCCGTTTCTCCAACTCCTGATACAGATATTCGCCGTTTACATTGTTTCCCGTTGCATGACGCCAGTCGACATAATTCATCTGTATCTGCACGAAGTCCCAATGAACGGTATCGTGCAAGGCCAGCACTTCGTCGAAGACATCCGGTTTTCCGTGGAACGACCAGCCCAGATGGCGGATGCATCCCGCTTCGCGCTCTTTCATAACGAAGTCTAACATTCCGTTTTCGATATAACGTTCGTTGAACATCTTCATTCCTCCGCCACCGATAGAATGGAGCAGGTAGTAATCCAGATAATCCGTTTGCAGCTCGCTCAACGACCGGCGATACATCGCGATCGAGTTCTCGCGTGTATAGTTTGAGAAGTTCGACAGCTTCGTCGCCAGGTAATACGACTCGCGCGGATGGCGGCTCAGGGCAATACCCGTAGCCTTTTCCGACCAGCCCTGCACGTAAACGGGAGCCGTATCGAAATAGTTCACGCCATGCGCTATGGCATAATCGACCAGTTCGTTGACTGCATCCTGGTCGATCAGATCCCCTTTTCCGTCGGGAGAAGGGATGGTAGGCCAGCGCATGCAACCATATCCGAGCAGGGAAACCTTATCTTCTCCCAGGCTTGGAAACGAGCGGTAAGTCATCTTGTCGGTCGGAACAGGCGAAGAAGCCTTGCTGCCCGAACCTTTTTGATCTTTCGGCGCACAGCCGTAAAGTGCCGCCGTAGTTGTTGCAGCCGTAAGGCCTACAATATTCAGAAAATCGCGGCGGTTGATATGTTGATCTTTCATAGGCTTACTCTTTAAACGTATTATATAACTCGATGTCTTTCATGCCCTTCCACATAGATAGCCGTCAGCGGACGCGAAGGACAAAGGTTCTCGCAGGCACCGCAACCGATGCAGCGCTCGGTATTGATAACCGGTATCTTCAGGGATTTCGGATCAGCCGGATCGGAAGCCACCATCTCGATAGCATTCGTAGGACAATGACGGGAACAGTTGCCGCACTCCACACCGTCGGTCAACGGAATACAGTTTTCCTTCACCCATACAGCATGACCGATCTGGATGGACGATTTATCGGCTTTCGTTATCGGCAGGATGGCTCCCGCGGGACAGACTTCGGAGCATTTCGTACATTCGGGACGGCAATATCCACGCTCGTACGACATTTCCGGTTGCATCAAAGTCATTAATCCGCCGGAAGGGCGCAGCACATGATTCGGGCAGGCCGAGACGCATAGCTGACAGGCCGTACAATGCTGTCCCATATTCCGTATGCTTTGTGCCCCGGGCGGGACGATAGGCGTCAGGCGTTCCTGTTCTTTCCGTTCCTTGATCGGAGCCAGTCCGCCGTCTCTTTTCATCTCGACTTTCTCCACCTTCTTTTCCTGTGCTTTCAACGCACTGCCCATAAGAACCAGGGCGGTTGCCGACAAAGCCCGGCGGCGGGAAAGGTTGGTTTTATCTTCCGGTTGTGTCGGGGTCGTGTTCTGCTTCTTCGTATTCCATACCGGAGCATAAGAAATAGCCTTTTTACGGCAAACATCCAGACAATCCATACAGGCAACACAACGGCTGGCATCCACTTTATGCTGTTTGCCGTCGATACAAGCCGCTTTACATTTGTGGGTACACAGGCCGCAACTGTTACATTTCTCCGTATCGATCGTAATTCGGTACAGGGAAAAGCGGGAAATGAAACCCAACACCGTTCCGACCGGACAGATCGTATTACAGTAAGTACGTCCGTTGCGCCAAGCCAATACAAAAAGCACCACAAAGGTAGCCACTGCAACCAGAAGCGTCGGCAGGCTCTTCATCCAGACATCCACCTCATAGAATGCGTAACTGTCGATTCGCTCGGCCAGATAAGCAAGCAGATTGTTACCCCACATCCAGAGCGGCTGAAACAAGTTATTGGCAATACGCCCATAAGCACTGTAAGGCGCCAGCAAAGCGACGAAGGAACCGGCTCCGGCAATGAGTGCCAACACAAAAACAGCCAGTACCCCGTAACGTAACCAGGAAAGTGCCGGCGAATAAGCATAAGGCAACTTCCTCCCTATCCTGCCGAACCTCGCAATCACATCCTGAAAAACGCCCAACGGGCAAATCACCGAGCAGTAAGTACGTCCGAACGCCAGGGTCAAGATAATAAAAAATAACACAACACCCACGTTCAATGCCAACACAGCAGGCAAGAACTGGATTTTCGCAAGCCATCCGAACCATCCGTGCAACGTCCCCGTAAAGTCGAGGAACAGCAATGTGATAAGCACGAAACACAACGTGGTCGCCACTAGTCTAATCTTTCTTAACATCGTATCTCATTATTGGTTAAAAATACGGATACAAAGATGGGGGATTTATACTTTATAAAGATATCGGTATTTCACCAAAACGAAAAAAGGGAAACCATCGCGAATGTCACTTAATCGTTCACCAGCCACGATTTGAATTCGGAAGCTTTGTTCTTACTTACGTAGATACGTTCGGGAACTTCCACGTCCAATGTCACCAGCAGATGGTTGTCGAACCAGATCGTTATATTGGAAATACTGTCTCTGTTAATGATAAACTGTTTGTTTGCCCGAATAAAATCGGCCGGATCGAGCGATGGCATGATTTGTTCGAGTGTTTTGGTATAAGGGTATTGCGCTCCGTCTTTCAGATAAACAAAAGTACTTTTATCGGAGGTATAAAAGCAGGAGACATCTTTTAAATTGACAGGCAGCAGCTTGTCTTTATAGGGGGATCAATAATTTATCCTTGTATTTGGGAGCGGGTGCCAACCGTGTCAACTGCGACAGGTATTGGAGAATATCCTGCCGGTTCAGTTTGCTGTATTTATTCAAAGCATGTCTGATATCTTCTACCTTTATTAGCTTCAACAGGTAGTCGATGCTGTTTACCTTAAAAGCTTCTATCGCGTAGCGGTCGTAGGCAGTCGTGAATACGATCGGCGTTTCAAGCTCGATCTTATCAAAATATTGAATGCCGAGCCGTCCGACAAATGGATATCCATAAAGATCAGTTTAGGAAGAGGGTTCGACTGGAGCCAGTGTACCGTTTGCGTAACACTTTCGGTGTTTCCGACAATCCGGATATCAGGATCCACTTCCTTTAGTATATCCGCTAAATTCTCATAAGCGGCTGTTTCGTCTTCTACAATCAATACATTCATACAAGTTTCATTTTAAAGGGAGATAAACGCGGAATGTTTCTTCTGTCGATTCTATCCGTATCTGTTTATTCATCAGCAACATGAAACGGTTTTCCAGATTCGCAAGCCCCGTTCCGTTCGTATCGGGAACGGAGAGTTTAGGATAGACGGGATTCGACACGACCAGCTCGTCCCGTTCATTCAGTACAATCGAAATTTCCATCTTATGGTCGCTGTCTATCCTGTTATGAACAACCACATTATCGACCAATGGCAATAAAGAAAGGACAGGCAACATCAATTGATCCTTCCGCTCCTCATCCACCTGGACAGAAAAGACCAGCTTATTGGCAAAGCGAACCTCCATTACATATTGGAATGACAGCATAAACTCCAGCTCTTCCCGCAAAGAGACCAACCCTTTCCTGTCGCTCTGAAGGATATACCGGAAGATGTCGGACAACTGATAGACGTACATCAACGTCTTTTCATCATCTTTCTTACGGATCAAAGCAGAGATGCCGTTCAGCGAATTAAAGAAAAAGTGCGGATTGTCTGGTTGGCAAGTGCATCGCACCGGCTTTGCAGGTTTTCAAAACGCAGTCGTTCGATCTCCGATTCCTTTTCCCGTTGTCGGGAATACAGCATCGATATATATCCAATAAATGTACAAAGAAAACAAGTCACGAAAAACTGGAAAATCAATATGCTCCCCAAAGCATCCGTATGAATCCCCATCGAAGCTACCCCATACGAAATGGAGGCATAAAGAAGGTAAGCAATGAACGAGAATAAAAAGTTACGCATCAGCCGCTGCTTGAACAAGGCAGCCGGCATCTTCTTCAGATTATAGCGTATCAGCAGGCTGATCAATCCCCAGAAGAAAAGGAAGCGATAAACAAAAAAGGAAAGAAGGCCGGCAAACCCGGTTCCCGCCACATATTTCAACTCCCAAGGGATGCAAGCGATATTCGGGTATATAATAAAAACCGTACTGATCAGGCTGACCAGCGGAAGTCTTCGGGTAATATAAATATCAAATGAGTCCATAACACCTTATTTCCTGTAACAAAGGAAAACAAAATAATCGTTACTTCACAGCAGCTATGTAAGAAAACGAAAAAAAGAGGTGTGAAGACGAATTAGATCGTTATGCCGTTCTCAAATATACAGAATAAAAGGAAAACGGGAAACATATTCTTTACTTATTTTTCAAGAGACAGGGAAAATATTCCTTGGAATGGGAGAAGATGAAAAAGGGCTATGGCCGACCTCGGAAAGAGGTAGCCATAGCCCTCGGAAAAGTATTCTTTTGTCAGAAAAGCATATAAATATTACCAGTAATACCGATCCATAATCTCCTTCATCCGGGGTGTATCGGCATCGGTATCGCCTACGTCTTCACGGAGTTTCAACAGCTCCTGCTTCATTTCTTTGATAACGTCAGCATACTGCGGATCATTGTACATATTATGATCTTCTTTCGGATCGACCTGCAAATCATGGAATTCCCAGGCCGGAGTAGTCGGTGTAGCATCCGAGCCGGTTGCATTCAGGCGGTCGCCGTAAAGGAACATCAGTTTATACCGTTCGTTGCGGATACCCATGTGAGCCGGACGGATATCGTGGTGCGTCCAGTAACGATAATACATTTCCTTTCTCCAATCATCCGGAGTCTGACCTTTCAAATTTGGACGGAAACTCTTGCCCTGCGATAAATCCGGTGTCTTCACTCCGGCGTAATCGGCCAGCGTAGAGGCAAAATCGACATTCAGGATTATATCTTTATTACGTGTTCCAGCCGGGATCTCTTTCGGATAACGGATCACGAACGGCATGTGCAACGGTTCTTCATACATCATACGCTTATCGAACATGCCATGCTCGCCCAGGAAATAGCCCTGGTCGGACACATACACGACAATCGTATTCTTACTCAATCCTTCCTCGTCCAGCATCTTCAGCAAGCGACCGATATTATCGTCGATCGTTGCACCGCAACGCAGATAGTCTTTAATCATCTTCTGATAAATCTTTTTACGGGCAGCTACCTTATCCATACCTTTCGTAGAGAAAGGCAGTTCCGGATAACGGCACCACCAGGAATCCGGGTCTTTCGAAGCGGTTTCCCAACGCCATCCCATATTCTCGAGCTGTTGGCCTTTGAAAGCCCTGCCCGGCTTTTCCTGGTCGAACTCCATCATGCTTTCCGGTTCGGGAAAGGCAACATCGTCGTAAAGATGTTTCATTCGTTCGGGGAAATCCCAAGGCTCATGCGTTGCTTTGAAGTGGCAACACATTATGAACGGTTTGTTCTTATCGCGGTTACGTATCCAGTCGATCGTCTGGTCGGTAACGAGATCGGTCGAAAAGCCTTTCATTTCGGTGCCTTGCTTGCCTTTATCATCGTCTACCTAGTTTTCGGCAGTTTTAAAAATCGGATTCACATATTCGCCCTGGTCATGGAATACATTAAAGTAATCGAAGCCGGCAGGTTGTTTCTTTAAATGCCACTTACCGATCAGGGCAGTCTGATAACCGCCCGATTGCATTTGCTTGGCGATATTATCGACAGCCGGTTCCAACCCGTCTTCTAGGGTATAGACGCCGTTACGGTGGCTGTATGCCCCGGTCATAATAGCGGCACGACTCGGCGCCGAGATCGAGTTCGTACAAAAACAATTATCCAGCACGCAACCTTCCTGTGTCAGGCGGCGGATGTTCTCGTTCTTCACATAGTCCGCCAGGATACCTCCATAGATACCCCATGCCTGACCGGTATGGTCGTCCGACAGAATAAAGAGGATATTCGGACGTTCTTCATCCGTTTTATCCGTTTTGTTGGCCGAACTACAGCCAACAATCGGCAGGCAAGTTGCCAACATACCTGCTTTTAAAATCAAATCAGCGTTTTTCATTATACTTATTATTTTAATCTTCCCGGTTCACGACGTCCAGTCCCTTTTACACGTGTTAGGTTATCACCTAAATCCTGACGCATATCATCGGCAATCTTCATTAACTTAGCTGCTTCCTCGGGATACTGGGAAATCACATCATAACGTTCTCCCGGATCGCGACGCAGGTCGTACATTCCCGCTTTCATCAGGTCTATATTCGTCAGGCGACCCGGCTGCCCATCATTACCCGGCACATAAGCGCCATAAGTAACATATTTATGCGGGAAAACCAGTTTGAACTTGCCGTCCGTCACCGCTTCCAGGTCGTTCTTATTATAATAGTAGACAAACGATTCACGCGGGTTTGCCTCCTTCTCCCCTTTGATAAGCGGCAAAATGCTTACACCGTCGATCTTGCGCCCCGGAAGTGGGGCACCGCTTATTTCTGCCAGCGTGGGGAACAGGTCGATGTTGGAAGCCAGCTTATTGCAAGTCGTACCCGACTTTGTGACACCTTTCCAATACATCACACAAGGGATACGGTTGCCACCATCAAAGGTGGTTGATTTCGCTTCACGAAGCCCGCCCGTAGAGCCGGCATGGTTACCGTAGTTCGCCCAGGGGCCGTTGTCGGAAGTCAGCACAACCAACGTATTTTCTTCCAGTCCCAGTTCGCGGAGTGTTTTCAGCACCTCGCCGATGCTCCAGTCTATTTCCATCATGACATCGCCATATAAACCCTGCTCGCTTTTACCTTTAAATTTATCGGAAACAGCCAGGGGCACATGCGGCATGGAATGTGCCAGATAGAGGAAGAACGGTTTATTCTTATTCTTCTTTATGAAATTAACCGAACGGGTCGTATAATCTGTGGTAAACTTCGACTGGTCGGTATTATAGCCAGCAACTTCGTTTCCGTCGTATGTTGGCAAATCCGGGAAATTGAATACTTCACCCTGCTGCGGGTGGAAAGGCCACATATCATTGGAATAGGGCAATCCGTAATACTCGTCGAAGCCATTCTGTAAAGGCAGGAATTGTTTCTTATCGCCCAGATGCCACTTTCCGAAAATGGCGGTACTGTATCCTTTTTGTTTTACCAACTCTCCCATTGTCATCTCGTCCGGGTGAATACCATAGTCAGAATCCGGTCCCGGAGCTCCGGCAAAACCGATGCGGTTTGGATAACAGCCGGTTAACAGTCTGGCACGTGAGGCGCCACTAATCAGTTGCCCGGCAAGGAAATGGGTAAACCTTACTCCTTCGGCAGCCATTTGGTCGATATTTGGCGTTGTATATCCGTATGCCCCGTTAAAAGAGAAATCTCCATAACCGACATCATCCAGGTTGATGATTATAAAGTTAGTATAGTTGGCGGTAATACCCGACATCGAAAACGCCGAGGCTGCGGCTAGTAATAATGATTTACTGTTCATGGTATTATGTTTCTTGTTATACTTTGCGACTTAAAAGAGTGGACAAAGTTCGTAAAGTTTTCTAAAGAAACAAACAATCTCCACGACAATTCGAGGGGCTGTATTTGCTCCGAATGCAACTTTATTATGGAAATATCGCCGGGAAAGTGTACATTTGTATGATTTTTTACGAAAGGATAAGATTGCAGATGAAAGTATGTATTGCTGAAAAACCGAGTGTGGCGCGAGAGATCGCCGAAGTACTGGGGGCTACAAATAGGATGAACGGGTATATTGAAGGAAACGGATATCAGGTTACCTGGACATTCGGACATCTGTGTACGCTAAAGGAACCTCACGATTATACCGACGAGTGGAAACGGTGGAGCCTGAGCGCCCTGCCGATGATACCGCCTCGTTTCGGTATCAAGCTGATCAGCAACCCCACTTACGAGCAACAGTTCAAAGTGATCGAAACCCTGATGCAGAACGCCGAAATGGTAATCAACTGCGGTGATGCCGGCCAGGAAGGGGAACTGATACAACGCTGGGTGATGCAAAAGGCCGGCTGCACTTGCCCGGTGTACCGCCTTTGGATATCTTCGTTGACAGAAGAAGCAATCCGCGAAGGGTTCCAGCATCTGAAAGAACAGTCCGAATTTAAAACGCTTTATGAAGCCGGACTGTCGCGCGCTATCGGCGACTGGCTGCTGGGAATGAATGCTACGCGACTATATACAATACGATACGGTCAGAACCGCCAAGTGCTATCCATCGGTCGTGTTCAAACGCCTACGTTGGCTTTGATCGTCAACCGACAGGCGGAGATCGACAATTTCAAGCCCGAACCCTATTGGGAACTGAAAACCGTCTATCGAAATACGACTTTCTCTGCTACCAAAGGTAAATTTACAAAGAAAGAGGAAGGAGAAGCCTTTCTGGAAATCGTACAACAGGAAGACTTCACCGTCACCGACATATCAGAAAAGAAAGGGAAGGAATATGCTCCCCGCCTGTTCGACCTTACTTCCTTGCAGGTGGAATGCAATAAGGAATTCGCCTTCACCGCCGATGATACGTTGAAACTGATCCAGTCGTTATACGAAAAGAAAGCGACTACCTACCCCCGCGTAGATACCACTTTCCTGAGTGAAGACATTTACCCGAAAGTACCGAATACACTGAAAGGCCTGGTCGATTATACCGAGTTGACGACATCCCTGTTGAGTGCCAAAATACCTAAAAGTAAAAGAGTATTCGACAACTCGAAGGTAACCGACCACCATGCCATTATCCCGACCGGTGTCGCAGCCCGTAATCTGACAGATAACGAACGGAAAGTGTACGACCTGATTACCCGTCGCTTCATTGCCGCTTTCTACCCGGATTGCGAAATATCGACGACAACCGTACTCGGCAAGGTAGGCAAAGTAGACTTTAAAGTAACCGGTAAACAGATCCTCAAACCGGGCTGGCGCGTCGTGTTCGGTGCCGAACAAAAAGATTCCGATGCCGAACCCATTGAGGAAGAAGACGTATTGCCCGACTTCACCAAAGGAGAAAGCGGCCCCCATAAACCGTTATTAAAGGAAACATGGACGACTCCGCCCAAACCCTATACGGAAGCAACCCTGTTGCGTGCCATGGAAACAGCCGGCAAACTGGTAGACAACGACGATCTGCGCGATGCCTTGAAAGAGAACGGCATCGGCCGCCCTTCTACCCGCGCTGCCATCATCGAAACATTGTTTAAACGAAACTATATCCGTAAGGAACGGAAGAACCTGTTACCGACAGCTACCGGAAAAGAATTGATCGGTACGATCCATGAAGAATTACTCAAAAGTGCCGAACTGACCGGCCTTTGGGAAAAGAAGTTGCGCCAGATAGAACGGGGCACCTACGAAGCCAAGACATTCCTGGACGAACTGAAAGAGATGGTCAACCAGGTAGTTATTAACGTATTGTCCGACCAGTCAACCCGCACAATCACCATCGAAGAAGCAGTCAAGGAAGCTCCGAAAGAGGAGAAAAAAGAAAAGAAGCCCCGCAAGCCACGTGCCAAGAAAGAAGCAACAAAACCGGTCTGCCCCATTTGTAAGAAAGGCAGCATCCTGCGCGGCAAAACTGCCTACGGCTGTTCCAAATACAAGAATGATTGTACTTTCCGTTTGGATTACGCGACTTATGGCGAAGGTCTGACAGATGATGAATTAATTACTGTGATCAATCAAATTCAGAAAGGATAAATTTAAGGGTCTGAGGATTCATACGATTATCCCAAATCGTTAATACTTGAACTTGATTATTCTTAATTCGATAATATAATGTATTATAATATGTTATCAAACATCGACGTACATCTGGATGATCATCAAATAAGGGAAACATATCTGGAGTTAGACTTATTAATCTCAAACAACGGGTCATTTCAGAGAGAAACTTATCCCTAACTGTTTTTCCCCATGTTACATCAAGATATTCTACAGTATCATCTAACCTCTCCTGAGCCAGAGGTGTAAAATAAATATCCATATATTTATTTGTATCGGGCTAAAACATCTTCTAAGGGAATAAGGAGACCTTTATCTGCTTGTTCAATACCTATACGTAGATCCCCATGTACTCTTTCTGGTACATTTATACG
>JAJPZM010000451.1 GCA_021204335.1 Parabacteroides sp.
CATTAGCAGACAGAGTGCTTATTAAGCCGGCTGCAGCAGAAGAAAAGACACTTGGCGGAATCATTATTCCGGATTCTGCAAAAGAAAAACCTTTGAAAGGTGAAGTTATTGCAGTGGGTAACGGAACAAAGGATGAAGAAATGGTTGTAAAGAATGGCGATCAGGTTCTGTATGGCAAATATGCCGGAACAGAAATCGAACTGGATGGCGAGAAGTATCTCATCATGCGTCAGTCTGATATTTTAGCTATTATCTAATTCAATTAACGACAATAAAAAATAATATAATCATGGCAAAAGAAATTAAGTACGATATGGATGCCCGCGACCTTCTGAAGAGGGGTGTGGACGAACTGGCAAATGTCGTAAAAGTAACATTAGGCCCGAAAGGACGTAACGTAATTATCGAAAAGAAATTCGGTGCTCCTTACATCACGAAAGACGGTGTAACGGTGGCTAAAGAAGTGGAACTGACTTGCCCGTTCGAAAACATGGGTGCACAGTTGGTAAAGGAAGTGGCTTCTAAAACCAATGACAATGCCGGTGACGGTACGACTACTGCCACTGTTTTGGCACAGTCTATCATCGGTGTAGGTTTGAAGAACGTAACTGCCGGTGCTAACCCGATGGACTTGAAACGCGGTATCGACAAAGCCGTTGCTAAAGTGGTTGAAAAGATTGCTGAGCAGGCCGAAGAAGTAGGCGACAAGTTTGAAAAGATCGAACATGTGGCTAAAATCTCTGCCAACGGCGACGAAGCTATCGGTAAACTGATTGCTGAAGCTATGCAGAAAGTGAAGAAAGAAGGCGTTATCACCGTAGAAGAAGCAAAAGGTACTGAAACTACCGTTGATGTAGTAGAAGGTATGCAGTTCGACCGTGGTTACATCTCTCCGTACTTCGTAACGAATACAGAAAAGATGGAATGCGATATGGAAAACCCATACATCCTGATCTACGACAAGAAGATCTCTGTATTGAAAGACCTGCTTCCTATCCTGGAACCGACTGTACAGAGCGGACGTCCTCTGTTGATTATCGCAGAAGATATCGACAGCGAAGCATTGGCTACTTTGGTAGTGAACCGTCTGCGTGGTTCTTTGAAGATTTGTGCTGTGAAGGCTCCGGGCTTCGGCGACCGTCGTAAGGCTATGCTGGAAGACATCGCTGTATTGACCGGCGGTATCGTTATCTCAGAAGAAAAAGGTTTGAAGCTGGAAGGCGCTACTATGGATATGCTGGGTACTGCTGAAAAGATTACAGTTGACAAAGATACAACTACGATCGTTAACGGTGCAGGCGACAAGGAAGCTATCCAGGCTCGTATCGGCCAGATCAAGGCTCAGATCGAAACAACTACTTCCGACTACGACAAAGAAAAATTGCAGGAACGTCTGGCTAAGATGGCCGGCGGTGTAGCTGTTCTTTACGTAGGTGCTCCTTCCGAAGTGGAAATGAAAGAAAAGAAAGACCGTGTGGATGATGCTTTGCATGCAACTCGTGCAGCTATCGAAGAAGGTACGGTTCCTGGTGGTGGCGTAGCTTATATCCGCGCTATCGAAGCATTGGAAGGCATGAAGGGCGAAAACGAAGACGAAACAACCGGTATCGAAATCGTTAAACGCGCTATCGAAGAACCGCTTCGTCAGATCGTTGAGAATGCAGGTAGAGAAGGTGCCGTTATCGTTCAGAAAGTGAAGGAAGGCAAGGGCGACTTCGGTTACAATGCCCGCACCGATACTTACGAAAACCTGTGCGCTTCAGGTGTAATCGACCCGGCTAAGGTAACACGTGTTGCTTTGGAAAATGCTGCTTCTATCGCAGGTATGTTCCTGACAACAGAATGTATCATCGCTGAGAAGAAAGAAGAAACTCCTGCTATGCCTCCGATGAACCCGGGTATGGGTGGAGGAATGGGTGGTATGATGTAATTCTTCCCATTAAGATAAAAACAGCAAGCGACTGCTTCCCGAAAGGGGGGCGGTCGCTTTTTTATTATATTTGCCGTTGTATATATAATAATGTATAGTGATAAAGATTAAAGAAGGATTCAAAGGCGAGCGTTTCGTCTCTTTGCCGGACGAGTTGCTCGAGAGCTATAGTCGCGAACCGCTTATAGGTAATCTCTATGTCCGAAAGATCGGTTTCTTCCCCAAAGTAAAGTACCATTATGTACAGAAAGAACAGGGATGCAGTTATGCCATGCTATTGTACGGAAGGGGAGGGCTGGTACAGCATTCATGGCAAAACTTATCCGATCAAACCGAACCAATACATTATTATTCCGCCGCATGTGCCTTATTCCTTTGGTACTTCCGAAGAGGATCCGTGGACTATTTACTGGGTTCATTTTATGGGGAAGCTTAGTGGCGAGTTCCTTCCCGCCAGTCCGCTGCCTGCAACGATCCTTCCGGGAGAGTATTCGCGCCTGCAGGACAGGATACAACTATTTGAGGAGATATACGGTTGTTTCTCAATGGGCTATATAAAGGAATATATGGTTTATTCGTCCATGTGTCTTTATATGTTCCTAACCTCTTTCCTCTATTTGGAGCAGTATCGTTATATAAATCTGCCCAGTCATAAGGAGTATTCCTTTGCTTCCCGCGTGATCCATTATATGAACGAGCATGTGGAACATAACCTTACTTTGGAGCAATTGGCGGCCTATTTCAAGTATTCCCCTTCTCATTTCTCTATGCTATTCCAGAAAGAAACGGGCGTATCTCCCATTAGTTATTTTATCCGGCTGAAGATACAGAAGGCCTGCCAGTATATCGTGCTGACCAAGCTGAAACTGAACGAGATATCTACAAAGCTTGGTTTTGAGGAGCCGGCTTATTTCTCCCGTACTTTTACGAAAGTAATGGGCATTTCCCCTTCCGAATACCGCCGACGCGAGTCTGAGCATGGAGTTGTGTCTTTAAATGATTAAGGTTGCACTGGAAATCGCAATATTTGTCCTTTTTTAGTTAAGAATAGGATAAGAAAGTGGGGGAAAAGGGGGAAAAATATATCAAAAGAATAGCGTAACTAAAAAAGATATGTATCTTTGCGATACGATTTATGTGCGAATTATACATTGTTGAGAATGTTGAAGATAAATCGATAGAACTTTATTTGATAGTTATTTGTGTTTATATTGCATTACGTATAAGTTATTTGAACTTTATATTTTATTACTAATTAAATTAAATGATTATCCGCATAATGTCCTATTATAAATTCTGGATTTGAAG
>JAJPZM010000209.1 GCA_021204335.1 Parabacteroides sp.
AAACAAGGTAAAGGAACACTATTTAATAATGGTTTTATTCCACTGTGGTACCTTGAGGATATAAACAGCGATACGGATTTGATATCATTTGTGGTTAAAAATAGTGCTATCTGATGAAATATTTATCCTGCATAAGTAGATGTTTGGTCGGTTTTACTACCTTTGCAAACATAATTGCCATAGTTATTAACGAACAAAATAAAAATAGAAATGATGAATAACTCAGTCTCACAATCTCATATCCCTGTAAGGGTATTTATCTCGAAAGTCAATAATTATCATAACATTTCAATGATAAAACACATTAAATAGCGAGTGATTTCAAAGACATTGCGTTATATCGTTTTTACTAAATAATGGGAGCTTTTTAACGATAAAATAAGACAAACCGATACTCTTATTCTACCCGAAAGCAACATTGAAAAACAGATTGGAATATTAAATAGAAAAACAGCATTATTTATGAATAAAAAAGAACTGATCAAGCAAGTCGCCATGGATACAAAAATGCCGGCAATCGTAGTAAAAAATATACTCGAATCCATTTTGAGTAATATGACTACGGCATTACAAGAAGGAGATACAGTTTCATTTTTAGGATTCGGTTCTCTCCGTCCCTGGCAGCAAAAGGGTCGTCCGGCGCGTAACCCTAAAAACGGAGATACAGTCATGTTTCAACCGCGTACTTCCGTAAAATTCCGTATCGGCATCGAGTTGCTAAAGGCGATAAATAAGGATAAAAAGTAAGTAGAAAGAATATTTCCCAATTACTGGCAGGTTAAAAAGAGGAAAAAAGTTACCTTTGATGAATTCTAAGGGAGATACTACTTATGTGAAATTTTAACAAGATAAAAATGAGAAGCTTATTGATGTTTTTGATGATCGGCGTATCATCTGTAATGGCGCAAAATGAAAAGATCGACCTGTCAGTCGCCCAGAAGATCAAACAGGAAGAACGTTTGAATTCTGATATTGAAAGGCTCTCCTACCGTCTGCTCGATTATGCAGGTCCGCGCCTCGCCGGTTCCGACGGAATGGAAAGAGGTTACAAAATTGCAAAGGAGATGATGGAAGAATATGGACTATCCAATCCCCGCATCGAATTTGCCCGCGAATGGCCACGCGGCGGCTGGGACATACAAAAGGCTTATGCCGCAATGACACTCCCCTACTACATTCCTGTCTTTCCTGCCCCGTTGCATAGACAAATGGGACGAATGGACCGGTCAAAAGCGAAGTCGTTCTGATCACTGCTAAAAACAAGGAGGAATTACAGGCACTAAAAGGCACACTGAAAGGAAAAATCATCCTGATGCCTTCCATAATGGAATATAAAATAAGTTTCGAACCGATGGCACGACGCCATACGGAAGAATCTCTGAAGCAAACAGCCGAATATCCGATCACCAAAGTACAGCCCCGTCGTCGGCGCCCTGCTCCGGGTATTGAGGGCAGCGAGCTTTCGTATGCAGAAATACTGGATTTCGTGCATAAGGAAGATCCGGCTGTTATCATCCACGAATCGGGCGATTACAGCGTACCGGGATTGAACTTCCACAAACTGGAAGAAGCAGGCCGCGTCCCTTGCGAACTGAATATTGCCTGCGAAAATCACGGACTGATGGAACGGCTGATCAAGAACGGGGAAAAGGTGGAAATGGAAATCGATATACAGGTTAAGTTCGAATCCGACCGTAAAATATATAATGTAATAGCCGAAATACCCGGTACAGATCCTAAGCTAAAAGACCAGTTGGTTATGCTCGGTGGGCATCTGGATTGCTATCACATGAGTCCGGGAGCCGGTGATGACGGAGCCGGATTCATTGCCATGCTCGAAGCGATGCGCATTTTGAAAACAATCGGCATACAACCTCGCCGCACTATTCGCGTCGCTTTCTGGGGCGGCGAAGAAGAAGGATTGCATGGCTCTACCGGATATGTGGAACAATTCGTACAAGATCCTGTAACCAAAGAGAAAAAGAAAGAATACAATAAAATCTCCGCTTATTTCAACTCCGATTACGGTCCCGGTAAATTCAGAGGGATCTTTACACAGGACAACCTGATGGCATATCCAATCTTTACCGATTGGATGAAACCTTTCCTCGATACAGGATTTACCACCGTTTCAAACCGGAGCGTAGGCAGCACCGATCACGTGCCTTTCGATGAAGCGGGAATTCCTGCCTTCCAGTTCATTCAGGACCCGATGGAATGGGGACGCCATTCGCACCGCATACAGGATTTCTCCGATCATCTGGTACTCGATGATATCCGTCATAATGCTGTTATTGTAGCCTGGTTTGTCTATAATGCGGCTATGAGAGAGGAAATGATGCCGAGGAAATAATCAGGCATCTCTAAACAAAAAACCCGGGATCTGCATGACCCCGGGTTTTTAAAATATTTCTTTTATTACTTGGCATAACTTACGGCACGGGTCTCGCGGATAACCGTAATCTTCACCTGTCCCGGATAAGTCATTTCATCCTGAATCTTCTTGGCAATTTCGTTCGACAGGTTTTCTGTATCCTTATCGTCGATCTTGTCTGCTCCGACAATTACGCGGAGTTCGCGACCCGCCTGGATAGCATACGTCTTGACAACACCCGGATAAGAAAGGGCTAACTGTTCCAGATCATTCAAACGTTTGATGTAAGCCTCAACAATCTCACGACGAGCACCCGGACGAGCACCAGAGATAGCATCACAAACCTGAACGATCGGAGCCAGCAGGGTTTGCATTTCCACCTCATCATGGTGAGCACCTACGGCATTGCAGATATCCGGTTTTTCTTTGTATTTCTCGCAAAGCTTCATACTCAGGATAGCGTGCGGCAATTCCGGTTCGTCATCAGACACTTTACCGATATCGTGCAACAGACCTGCGCGTTTTGCTTTCTTCGGGTTCAGTCCCAGTTCAGATGCCATCACAGCACAAAGGTTGGCTGTTTCGCGAGCATGCTGCAACAAATTCTGGCTGTACGATGAACGATATTTCATCTTACCGATCATACGGATCAGCTCCGGATGCAATCCATGAACACCCAGATCGATTACCGTACGTTTACCGGTTTCAACCACTTCTTCTTCCACCTGCTTCTTCACATTGGTAACCACCTCTTCGATACGGGCCGGGTGGATACGCCCGTCCTGAACCAACTGGTGCAAAGCCAGACGGGCAATCTCACGGCGAACCGGATCGAATCCGGAAAGAACGATTGCTTCAGGCGTATCATCCACAACGATCTCGATACCGGTTGCTGCTTCCAAAGCACGGATATTACGGCCTTCACGTCCGATAATACGTCCCTTGATCTCATCCGATTCGATATGGAATACGGTTATAGAGTTTTCTATCGCTGTTTCAGTCGCTACACGCTGGATAGACTGTATGACAATTTTCTTCGCTTCCTTATCAGCCGTCATCTTCACTTCTTCCACTATTTCATTAATGTAAGAGGTAGCTTCCGATTTAGCTTCATCTTTCAACGATTCGATCAGGCGCTCTTTCGCTTCATCAGCCGACAAACCCGAAAGGGCTTCCAGATGTTCGATTTCTTTCTGATGCAGTTTTTCCAGATCCTGCTTCTTCTTTTCTACCAACTCCAATTGAGTGGCCAGATTTTCTTTTACAGCATCGATCTCACAGTTTCTGCGCTGCAAATCTTCCTGACGCTGGTTGAGTGTCAATTCACGTTGTTTCAGTTTTCCTTCGACCGACTGTATTTTTGCATTCCTTGCCGATACTTGTTTTTCCAGATCCGCTTTCAGGTGGAGAAACTTTTCCTTAACTTCCAACAACTTGTTTTTCTTGATCACTTCCGCTTCCTTCTCTGCTTCCCTCAGTACGGAATCGTACCTCGATTTCAGGAGAAAACACATGCCCAACCATGTCAGTAAACCTCCCACCAGGAAAGTTACGATTGATATGATTATATACACTGCCATTTTACTTATAGTTTAAATTCATTTATATATAAAAACAAAAAAAGCACTACAATACACGATCTACCGTGCAGAGCAGTGCGGAAACTCTTCTTACAATTAAATATATTACTTATCCTTCAAATACTGCTCCAACTCCCTTGTGAGCCCCTGTATTTTATCTGTAATAGGACTTGTATCATTTTTATCTTCCAATTGCAAATTACTCATAGACAACTGAAAGGCAACCATGGCTAACAAATCTTTTACATCCACATCGGATTTAGCAAAATGTTGCCGATATTGATTAATCTTATTGCGGATCTGCTTGGCGGCATCCCGCGCCAGCTGTTCCTCTCCCCGATTAATCCAGAGCCCGTAGCTCTTTTCGGCTATTTCTAAATGTATAAGAAATTTATCGTCGTCCATCGCTTCTATTCATTTAATAGTGCAATGCACTTGTCTACTTCCCGCACTAACTTCGATAATCGCATCCTTGCACTTTTCATTTCCCCTTCATTTACGGAAACAACGCGTGCCGTCAGCATATTATCGCATTTGGTACTTAACTCTTGGATCGTATTCATTGCCTGTTTCAGTTCGCTTTCTTTACGAACCAAAGTAGTCGTGAGCTCGTTAATTTTATGGTTTTGCTTATCACATAATTCCATCAAATCACGAACTCTTACTTCAAATACAGCCAACAATCTCTTTTGATCTTCGGTCATTTCACACCAAATTCTACACAAAAGTAAAATTAAGAATTGAATAAAACAACAGTCAGTCTCTTTTTTTAAGCCGAAAACGTCTGAACACACAAAAGGCCGTCCAAATAATATCCGAACAGCCCTCTTTTCCCCAGTATCGGTTACGCGATCAGATCAGCGCAACAAATAATTCACCTTCAATCTCTTCGAAAGACAACTTTCCTTCTTTTGCCAACCAGCCGAAAGCAGCATACATATCTTTCTCTGCTTTGATTTTAGTTGCTTTCTTTACTGCCTTAACACTCATTTTACCGCCTTCGTTCAATACTGTCCAAACAAGGCCGGCGTTTGTTCCAATCAATTCGATCATTTTTCTTTTTCGTTTTGTTAATTCGTTAACGGGGGCAAATTTAGAGATTAATCGATTAAAACAAAAGGAAATAGATGTTTTTTAGCATAAAAACGGGCGTTTTTGAGGTTTATAAACATAATTAACACGTTTATAACAAGAATTTAACTCTAGTCTCGGACGAAATTAACTCTACTTCCAAATTTGTTGCTGAAACATATCGGCTTAAAAGAATTGCACCATAGTCCACCGCCTCCCGCAAACCCTCTTTCCCGGAGTACCCATTTATAATCATTAACAGCTTCTTCGTATCCATGTCAATCTTGGTTCGTTCTTCGTCGCTGGTCGGAGTGCCTACGCCTCCCAGGTTATCGCGATACACTGGCAAACCGGCGATATTCAGTTCGCCACGTCCAATGCCGTGGTAGATTTCACCTTCTTTACCGACACCCAGGATCAGATTGCCATCGATCTTCTCTGCATCAAACCCGCCAATGGAATAACCGCTTTGAATAGAAAGTAAATTAATGATGTCGACTAATGTATCAATCTTATACAAAGGCAGCTCCCGAAAGATACGCCGGCGAAGCGCCTCTGCCGAGGGATGATAACGGTTCGGATCTTTCCCCAGACGCTTATAAGCCTGGCGAGTGGCCTGTATCGGTGGGAATTTATTAATATCTTCCAGCTTGCCGGAAGTACGGATAGCCGTTTCCACTTCCGCTATCTCTTTCCATAATCGTTCGTCGGAAGCGGTGTTTGTTACATCACCAGCCACAACCGCCACATGCAGGTCGGGGCATGCATTTGTTATTTCTTCTGAGAGAGAAACGTGTATCATGTGTTACAATACTATTATTCTTTAATCATTATTCCAGACAGGATACGTCCACTTTTAATGCCCAGCCGGCGGGCAGAGAAAAAGTCCTCATGGTGTTGCCAGGTGCAGATGCCGGATACTTCTATATTTTCCGGCAGCAAACCTGCCTAAAGCAACTGAATACGGTTGGCTTCCCAAAGGTCGATATGCGCTTTACCGGTTTGGGCATCCCGCTCCATAATGCGGGACATATCGAAGCCTGTTTCCTAAAACGCGTCTGCCACCTCATCGCCTACTTCAAAGGCTTCTTTACTGATCGAGGGGGCAATACCGGCCTTTATCAGCGAAGCATCGCAGCCGTAACGGACAATCATATAATTGACAGTCTTTGCCACAATCTGCTTTACCGTACCGCGCCATCCGGCATGGATAGCCGCCACTACCTTCTTATTCGGGGCATAAACCAGCACCGGGACACAATCGGCAGTCGAGACTGCAATACATATTTCCAGAACATCTGTTACCAACGCATCTTTCCCATGCATCGCTTCTTTCTGCTGAGCGGCAGAGAGCGAAAGAAAGCGGGCATTGATACACCCGATCTCCGCCTCATGAATCTGGGAAGGTGCAAAAATCCTTTCGGGAGAAATTCCGATTGCATCCGAAAGGAGCCGGCGGTTCATCCGAACGGAAGCCGGATCGTCGCCACTATACTCGCCGGGATTCATCGAGGCATAGTTATCCAGGCTCACTCCCCCCATGGCGGGTAGTTATAAAATGAGAAATGTTGCTTTCCTCACTTAATCCAGAGAATTGCAACATTTCAACTGTATTACTTTTCAGCTTCTTCATCTTCGTCGTCCCATTCGTACTCCTCATATTCTTCGTCCGGATCGTCGTCGTCGACAGGGAAAACATAATCGTCGTCGTCATCGTCGAACTGGATCGAACTGACGTCGATGTCTTTATGGACGATGCACTCCACTTCATGGAAGTTCTCTTTGTTCAACTCCTTCCAGAGCAAATCCTTCAACTCGGTGATGCCTTGCCCGATAATGGAAGAGATAAACACATGGGGAACGCCTTCCGGCAGATCTTCCGAAAGCGCCTCAATCAGCTCCTCATCCAGCATATCGCTTTTGGTGATAGCCAGTACGCGGCGTTTATCCAACAATTCGGGGTTATACTTCACCAGTTCGTTATGAAGAATTTCATATTCTTTCTTTATATCGTCCGCATCGGCGGGCACCATAAAGAGAAGCAATGAATTTCGTTCGATATGACGAAGGAAACGCAGTCCGAGCCCTTTCCCTTCGCTGGCACCTTCGATAATACCGGGAATATCGGCCATCACAAACGAACGATGGTCGCGATAGCTTACAATACCCAGATTCGGTTCCAGCGTAGTAAACGGATAATTGGCAATCTTCGGCTTGGCTGCCGATACGACAGACAGCAACGTAGACTTTCCGGCATTCGGGAAACCTACCAGACCGACGTCGGCAAGCAACTTCAATTGCAGGATCACCTTCCGCTCCTGAGCCGGTTCGCCCGGTTGGGCATAACGCGGAGCCTGGTTGGTCGACGTTTTAAAGTGCCAGTTACCTTGTCCGCCACGACCGCCTTTCAGCAGCATGACTTCCTGCCCGTCTTCGGTGACGTCGCAAATGTATTCGCCGGTTTCGGCATCATACACAACGGTACCGCAGGGCACTTCGATAACCCGGTCTTCGCCGTCTTTCCCGAAGCTGCGTTTGGCACTGCCGCCTTCGCCGTTCGTTGCCAGGATATGACGTTCGAACTTTAGGTGCAGCAGCGTCCAGTAGTTACGGTTGCCACGAAGATACACATGACCTCCTCGCCCTCCGTCGCCTCCGTCGGGGCCTCCTTTCGGAATATATTTCTCACGACGAAAGTGAGAAGACCCTCTTCCGCCCTTTCCCGAGCGGCAATAGATCTTTACGTAATCTACAAAGTTTGATTCAGCCATTTTCTATTTCTTTCTTATTTTACTTTATTTACTGCTTCTTTGATACGGCCGAAGATTTCTTCCACCTTACCCATGCCGTGAATGCCGACATGCTTTCCTTCGCCGATATAATATTCAGCCAAAGGAGCTGTTTGTTTGTGGTAAACGTCCAGTCTGGATTTGATTGTTTCCAGGTTGTCGTCCGAACGGCCCGATACTTTACCGCGTTCCAGCAGGCGGTTGATCAATTCTTCTTCTTCCACTTGCAGGTTCAACATAACAGACACGTCGGTACCACGTTTGTTCAACATTTCCTTCAAGGCCTTTGCCTGCGGGATCGTGCGGGGGAAACCGTCGAAGATAACACCTTTGGAACCGGCTTTGCCGTCCAGCACCTTTGCCAGCATGTCGACGATCAGTTCGTCGGGAACCAGCCGCCCCTTTTCGATATAATCTTTAGCGACCTTACCCAGTTCGGTTTCACCTTTCATTTCAGCACGCAACACATCGCCTGTTGAAATATGATCCAAACCGTACTCTTTAATGATTAACTCACTTTGTGTTCCCTTTCCTGAACCGGGAGCACCAAAAATAACAACGTTCAACATAATATTGTTTCTTATTTATATAATGTATATATCCCTTATCAATCTATTACCTTATAAATATCGCGGTAAGCCCGCCCCAAGTCGTCGTAGTCCAGCCCGTAGCCGACAATAAAGTCGCTTGGGATCTGCAGACCGACATAATCCGGCCGTAAGTCGCACTTCAGGGAATCGGGCTTGAACAGCATGGTTGCCAACCTCACGTCGGCCGCCCCGTCATTCTTCAGCTTATCCATCACGAATTGCATGGTATAACCCGTATCGATAATATCTTCGAGCAGGATCAGGGTACGCCCCTTCACATCTGCCTGCACCGGCATGATCTCGCGGACAACTCCGGTCGAACTGATCCCGTGATAGGATGAATAGCGGGCAAACGTAATTTCATAGTGCGCATCCATCTGCCGCATCAGTTCTGCGGTAAACATAAATGCGCCGTTCAGTATCCCCACGAACAGCGGGTTAGTATCTCCTACATCAGCCTTGATCTGCCGGGCCACTTTCGCAATGGCTTCTTTGATCTCCTTCTCCGGGATAAACAGTTCAAATTCTTTATCGTGCAATCGGATCTTATCCATATTCCGTTTATTTTTCGAGGGAACAAAGGTACAATATTTTCAGCGAAGCACAAACATGAGATTTGCGATAGATGAAGAAGTTCTCCTAAAAAAATGCGATCGCAGTCCTTCCCCTATTTATTTTTATGTATATTTGCAATAGTAACGTAGTATATAAGCAGTATGGGAAAATTAACGAACAACGAATTTTCTAAATCTTTTATTAGCCGGATGCAAAGTTTGCAACCGCATTCCATTTATATGGAAATAAGTAAAAGCGAAATCCTAAAATGCTGGCAAAAAGAAATACCATATTTATATAAAGACAAGAAAAGAGTAAAGAAAGATAACCGCTTCATACGCGCCAATGCAGACGGTAGTGAAGATATTGTCGAACTTATCGATCCGGAACACAATCTGTACGCCCATGATATCAAATTCAAAAAGATAAAGACTTCACGTCCGCAGGGAGAAGGTGAATTATTTAACCTAATCAATAAATAAAAGCCTTATGCCTCCCATCTTCTACATCATTATGGGGCCTAACGGTGCAGGTAAAAGTACATTTGGAAAACTACATACAAATGGCCTTCCTATCTACGACCCGGATAAACGAAGAATGGAAGTTATAACTTTTTTATCAAGCCTGAATAAGAAACAACGAAAAGAGTTTTATCCGGCTTATACGCATGATATGTTCAACGAGATGTTCGACGAACTGGTAAATGATTACCAAAAAGAAGAATATGAAGAACTCCGGCAACATTGTGTAGAACAATATGCTGATTTTGCATTAGAGACTCCTTTTGCTGATAACTTTGGTTTAAATGAAGTGCTATACTTCAAATCCAGACAATGCATTATTCATGGCATATTTTTCGGATTAAATACCGTAGAGCAAAGCATTGCAAATGTCAGCATGCGAGTGAAGAAAAAAGGACACGATCTGCCTATACAGTCTATTGAATGGAACTTTAACCAATGTTACCTCAATCTAAATCAACACTTCGATCTATTTGACAGTATTCTTTTTATGGATGCACAAAATCCGCTCTCCGACCCGATATTAATCGCTCAGTACATACAAAAGCGTATTATTTTTATCCGTTCAGATAAACCAGCCTGGTTAGACCGGTTTATCTTGAATGGTCAATGAGTGGTCAAGTGTTATCCTATTTCCTGCTTTCCGTCAGAATATTGCCATCCATCATTCGGATCAGACGGCTTGCCATGCGGGCGTTTTCTTCCGAGTGGGTTACCATTACGACAGTGGAGCCTTCTTTGTTCAATTCGAGGAGCAGGTTCATCACTTCGTTGCCGTTTACCGAATCCAGATTTCCGGTCGGTTCGTCGGCCAGGATGATGCGCGGATTAGTGACAATGACACGCGCAATGGCGACACGCTGCTGCTGTCCGCCGGATAGTTGCTGGGGGAAATGTTCCGTACGATGGGCAATCTGCATCCGGTCAAGAGCAGCGTTTACCCGGGTTACTCTTTCCTTTGCCGGAACGCCGGCATATAATAAAGGTAACTCTACATTCTCGAATACAGTCAGTTCGTCTATCAGATTGAAACTCTGGAAAACAAACCCCAGATTACCGTTTCGCAAATCCGTACGGTTATTCTCCGTATAACAGAAAACTTCTTCCCCCATAAACCACAGCTCGCCGGAAGTTGGATTATCGAGCAAACCCAGCAAGTTCAATAAGGTCGATTTGCCACAGCCCGACGGCCCCATGATAGCCACAAACTCTCCCTCGTTTATCTCCAGATTAACACCGTTGAGCGCTGTCGTCTCAACACTTTCCGTACGGAATATCTTTGCTAAATTGACTGCTTTTATCATAATCTTTATGCTATTATTCTTGTTACTTTATTCATACCGCAACGACTCTACCGGGTTGCGCGAAGCCGCCCGCCAGGTCTGTGCCACCACCGTTGCCAACGTAATCACCCCGATAATGCCACCAGCCAGCGGGAAAAGCCACCAGCTGATAGCCGTCTGGTAAGCAAAGTTGCTCAGCCATTTCAGCATGAACAAATAACCGAGCGGACAGGCGACAACAAACGCAATCCCTACCCAAATCATATATTCGCGGCAAAACATCTTTACGATCCGGCCGGAATGCGCTCCGTTCACCTTACGGATACCGATTTCCTTCGTCCGTTGCACCGTTGACAGGGAGACCAGACTGAACACGCCCATCATAGCCACAATAACAGCCAGCACCGTAAAGATCAGGAACATCCGGCTTTGCTGTCGTTCGCGGGCATAATGATCATTCAATATATCCGTCAGGAAACGGTAATTGAACAACATATCCGGACATGCTTCCTCATATTTCTCTTTCAGGAACTTCAACGTTTCTGCCTGATTCTCCGCCGAAATCCGGACATACATATAATTAAACATCTGAACCGTATAATAGAAGAATGCCGGTTTTATCTTTTCCCGCAACGGCTGGAAGTTAAAGTCTTTTACTATGCCTACCACTCGGGAGTTATGGATACCGAAGCCACCTCCCGACAGCAGCATGCCGATCGGGTTTTCGACATTCAGCCTCTTCCAGGCAGTTTCATTGATAACAATCGGCGATTCCTGCGCATAAGAATCATCCCAGTAATGATCGGGATTCGTACCGAATGTTTCACCTTTCAGCAACGTCAGTCCCAGAGTAGGAATAAAGTCGCCATCGCCCACCATCCCGACCATCTTCACCGAGTCTATTTTTCCGTTCTCATCTTCCCACCTGAACATCCCCTGTTCAAAGTCATCATATCCCTGCAGATAGTCTGTGACATCCACGCCCAACGCCATACTCTTTACATGCGGATTTTTAAGTATCTCCTGCTTAAACCCATCCGAACCACGACGCCAGTCCAGCACATCCACTTCGATCAGATGCTCTTTATCCAATCCCAAATCAGCATTCTGCAGAAAATGGAGTTGCTTGAATATGACCGCCGTGCAAATAATCATGACGATTGCGATCGCAAACTGCACACAGACCAGCCCTTTGATAAACGCCTCTTTCCTGCCGGTCACCTTCCCGCCTTTAAAAGCCAGCAGCGGATTGAAGGAAGACATATAGAACGCCGGAAAACTACCCGCCAAGCAACCGACTCCCACAATGCCGAACAGCACGAACAGCAACGTCTGCCAATTCAACTGCAACGAAATATCTTTCCCGACAAACTGATTGAACAGCGGTAACAACAACTCCGTCAACGCCAACGCCAGCAGCAACGAGATAAAAGCTTGCACCAGACTCTCCGCCATAAACTGCGTGACCAGCATCTTCCGCTTTCCCCCGATCACCTTCCGAACGCCTATCTCCTTGAAACGCTGAGACGAACGGGCAGTAGACAACGTCATAAAGTTGAACGCTCCCATAAAGATTATCAGCACAGCCAGCACCGAAAACAGATAGATTTGCTGTACACTCCCATGATTGTACACATCTTTCGGCTCTTTAAAAGAAGTGTACAGGTGAATATCTTTCAAAGGCTGGAATGCCAGCGGCTTTTCCTTGTCCAGGTGCTCGCTCCACAGGTTGCGCATCGCCAGCCGGTCCGCCTCCGTCAATACCGCCCCTTTCTTTAGCTGGATAAAGACGTGCATCCGCTCCGAGAAAGACCAATAGTCGTCGAACAGCCCCTGAAAGGCCGCCTTATAGGCTTCCCAACTGACTAGCGCTTCAAACTGGATATGGCTTTTGCGCGGTACTTTCAATACGGCCGCTATCTTATAATACTTATTACCAGTATAAATCTCTTTCCCTATCGGCGAAGTTTCACCGAACAGCTTCTTCACCGTCGCCTCCGACACGACGATCTGTTGCGGATCCCTTTTCACCAGATTCGGATCGCCCGCCACCACCGGAAAGCTGAATACATCAAAGAATGTAGTATCGACAAAGGCGCAGTTCGCCTCAATGAATTTATCCCCCAAATGAAAGTCTTCCACGCCGCCATACTTTATAAAAGTGGCGTTCTCCACCTTCGGAAACCTCTTGCGAAACTCCTCACTCAGCGGGGTTACCGTAGAAGGGACTTGCCCGCCCGCCGTTTCTTCTTCCCGGATCACCCGGTAAATAGAATCGCCGTTCTTTTGGAAATCCTCGAACGTCATTTCATCTACAATCCAAAGATAAATAAGGAATGCAGCCGTCACCCCCAACACAAACCCCAGTATATTGATAGAAGAAAACAAAAAACTCTTCCTGATCAACCGGAGTGCTACCTTAAAATAATGCTTCAACATATCGTTATCATTTGTTATTGCTACTACTCGTTTGCATGGGCTTGCCATACGACACAAAGAAACTATCAACAAGCATGCCATCCACACAACAGACTAAAAACCAAAGATATAAGCAACAGACACCCTGTTACAACTGCGCGAAATCGCGCACTTCCTATACAATTCCGCACACTACATCCCGAACAACTAGTTCATAAGTAGTGAGACACTAGTTGTTTTCTACCGAACAACTAATGCAGAAGTCCTTTACTTTTTTCTTTTGAGCATGCACAAAATCAATTTTGAGCTAGCTCAAAATTAATTACCAGCATGCTCAAAATTAATTTCGGGCTAGCTCAAAAGTAAAAAAATAAGGGAGAAAAATAATAAATAGTAGGCATAAAAAGATTAGTTGGTAGGGAGAAACAGATTAATTATTCGTATAGTTAGGAGATATATGACAGGCAATCCGAATATTTTCCCTAAGTTTGAAGCCGATCTGACAATACAAGGAAAACATTATATGGCAGTACGACAAGGAAAAATACTGGTAATCGATGATAACGAAGACATACTCTTCACGCTCAAGATGCTGCTTCGCCCGCTGGCGGAGAGTGTAACGACCAGCCCCGATCCCAAAGAGATCAACCGGCTGGTATCAACTATGAAATACAACGTGATCCTGCTCGATATGAATTTTACGGCCGATGCCGTCAGCGGGAAAGAGGGCTTTTACTGGCTGGAACGAATACGGGAGATTTCGCCGGAGACGGTCGTTATCCTGATAACCGCCTATTCGGATACCGAAAAAGCAGTGCGCGCCATCAAGGCGGGTGCCACCGACTTCATCCCGAAACCCTGGCAGAACGAGAAGATGCTGGCAACCGTCGCATCAGCACTCGAACTGAGTCTGCGGCGGACAGAAGTGCAGACGTTGAAAGAACAGAAGTCGACACTGACGGCCGCCGAACCGGAAAAGGAAGTCATCGGCGAATCGCCCGCCATGGAGAAGATATTCAAGACCTTGGAGAAGCTGAAGAATACGGATGCCAACATCCTGCTGCTGGGCGAAAACGGGACAGGGAAAGACCTGATCGCCTACACGCTTCACAAACAGTCGTCGCGCAGCCGCGAGAGCTTCGTGCCCATCGACCTGGGAAGCATCCCCCACAACCTGTTTGAAAGCGAACTGTTCGGTTACGAGAAAGGGGCTTTCACCGATGCGACAGCCAGCAAGTCAGGACGGTTCGAGATCGCATCCGGCGGCACGCTCTTTCTGAACGAAATCGGCAACCTGCCGTTGATGCTCCAATCGAAGCTGCTTACGGTGATCGAACAGTAGAAGATCAACCGGCTGGGATCGACCCGGGAGACAGCGATAGACGTGCGGCTGATCTGCGCTACCAACACCGACCTGCATGCCGCCGTAGAGGACGGCAGTTTCCGGCAAGATCTGCTTTACCGCATCAATGCCATCGAGATCACCATCCCGCCCTTACGCGAGCGGGGCAACGATGTCTCTTTGCTTGCCGACCATTTCCTCCGCCATTATTGCCATAAATATAAAAAAGGAGATCGACGGCTTCTCGCGGGAAGCACGCCAACTGCTAAAGCAGTATCACTGGCCGGACAACGTCCGCGAGTTGCAGCATGTGATAGAACGCGCCGTAATCCTCTCCGACGGAAGCAAATTGCAATACGACGACTTCATGCTTCGCATCTCGACTTCCACCCGCCGGGAGAAAGAAGACCGGTTCAATCTGGAAGAACTGGAAAAGCAGACGATACGACAGGCACTGATCCATTGCGCCGGCAACCAGACACAGGCCGCCGGCCTGCTCGGCATCACGCGTACATCTTTATATAGGCGAATCGAAAAATACGGATTATGAAACAGTACGCGAAAAGAGCTGCCGCGCTGGTCGTGTTGCTGCTGGCAACTTGTCTGGTTTTTGCTTTCCTGGTGACGGACAGGTTCTATATCTCTGCGGTCGTTGTCGGGGCGGTGATCCTGATCGAGACCTATTTCCTGCTGCGCGAAATGGGACGGAGCGACCGGCTGTTCCAGCAATTTATCTGGTCGGTTCGCTATTCCGACTTCCTGACTGCAGGCAATACGGCCGTCAATTCGCCGGAAGCCCCTCCGGAAGAACTGGTCGGGGCCATGGAAGAAGCGTTACAACATTACAAAAAAACATTTACAGCAGAAGGAGAGCCAACTGCAATATTTCCAGGCGCTTGCCGACTACATCGACCTTTCCGTATTCGTCTTTTCCGAATCCGGGCAAATAGAATGGATGAACCGGGCAGCCAAAATACAGACGGGACTGAACTTTGCCGAGACCATCGACGACCTGGCCGCCTATCATCCCGAACTGCCCACCCGGCTGCGCGCGTTGCATCCCGGCGAGCTGTCGATCCTGCAAGTGCGCCGAGGCGAAGAGCATTCGCAACTCATCCTCTCGTCGATGTCGTTCATCGTGCTCGACAAAGCGTTGACCGTCATCAGCCTGAAGAATATCCGCTCGGTACTGGAAAACAAGGAAACGGAAGCGTGGCAAAAGCTGATCCGCGTACTTACCCACGAGATCATGAACTCCATGACGCCGATCGTCTCCCTCGCCGAACTGCTTAAAAACAACTACAATCCGACAACGTCTCCCTCCGAAGACCGGGAAGAAATCAGCGAAGCGCTCGAAACAGTCTTCCGCCAGAGCAAAGGATTGGTGCGTTTCGTGGAGAATTACAGGAAAGTGACAGGCATCCCCACACCCATATCGGAGATTATCGGAGTGGAAGAACTGCTTGCCGGCGTCTGCCTGTTATTCCAGGACAAGGCGGACGGGCTGAAGCACTGCCCGGCAGCACCGGGACTGAAAGTGATTGCCGACAAAGCCCTGATCGAGCAGGTTCTTATCAACCTGATCAAAAAATGCGCTCGACGCAACCGCCGGCTGCGAACGTCCGCAGATAGAACTATCCGCCGGAGTCAATGCGGAAGGCAAAACCTACATCCAGGTAAGCGACAACGGCACAGGCATCCCGGCGGAAGTGCAGGAGCGCATCTTCATCCCATTCTTCACCACCAAACCTTCCGGCTCGGGCATCGGGCTAAGCATTTCACGCCAGATCATGCACATGCACAAGGGCGGCCTGGAAGTCGTTTCGGAAGTAGGAAAAGGAAGCCGGTTCCTGTTAGTTTTTAAATAAAGAAGCTACAACATAGCAAAGTTTGTTATACTTTTGTATGCAGAATATACACCAGATAGACGAACAGTTATGATTAAGATATTTCCAACAGACAAAGTAAAGGAACTCGACCAGTACACCATCCAGAACGAACCGATCAGTTCGATCGATCTTGTAGAACGTGCAGCAACCGTATTCGTGCATGAGTTTTGCCGCCGTTATTCCAAGCAAACCCGTATCATCGTCTTTGCCGGACAGGGCAACAATGGCGCCGACGCCCTGGCTATCGCCCGCCTGCTGAAAGACGAATGCTATAAAGTAGAGACCTACCTGTTCAACCCGACCGAACATCTTTCGTTCGATTGCGAGATGAACAAGCAGCGGATACTCGGACTGGAAAAGGTAGAGTTTACGGAAGTGGTAGCCGATTTCGTTCCGCCGGTACTGACAGACCGGGATGTCGTGATCGACGGCTTGTTCGGTTCCGGCCTCAACCGTCCGCTGAACGGTGGCTTTGCCGCTATGGTGAAATATATCAACCAGTCGGATGCGACGATCGTGTCGATCGATATTCCTTCGGGCCTGTTCGGCGAGAACAACCAGACCAACGACCCGGATACCATCATACGTGCTAACCTGACGCTGACGTTCGGCTTCCCGAAACTAGCCTTCTTCTTCCCGGAAAATGCACAGTATGTGGGCGAATGGAAAGTGCTCGACATCGGCATTCACCCCGACATCGTGGCCAAAACGCCGACTCCCTACATGATGGTGACCGAAGAAGATATTGCCGGCGTATTCCAGCCCCGCGAGAAATTCTCGCACAAAGGGACTTACGGGCATGCCCTGCTTATCGCCGGAAGCAAAGGGAAAATGGGAGCAGCCTTGCTTGCTGCCCGTTCCTGCCTGCGAAGCGGAGCCGGGTTGCTGACCGTTCATATCCCGCAACGTGGCGAAGTGATCATGCAGACTGCCTTCCCGGAAGCCATGATCAGCTTCGATCCGCATCCCGATTACTTTACGACGGTGCCGGAGATTTCCACTTATTCGGCAATCGGTGTCGGTCCGGGCTTAGGGCAGCACCTTGAATCGGCCGCCGCCCTGGAACGTCTGCTCCAGACAACCGAAAAGCCCGTCGTGCTGGATGCCGATGCCCTCAATATACTGGCCTCCAACAAAGACCTGCTCAATCGCATTCCCGAACGCAGCATCCTGACGCCTCACCCGAAAGAGTTCGACCGTATCGCCGGAGAAAGCAACACAATGTACGAACGACTGAAGAAAGCGCAGGCATTCGCCGTCGAACATAAATTATGTGTGATATTAAAAGGTACTTATACCGCCACCTGCACCGCCGGCGGAAACGTTTATTTCAACAGTTGCGGCAATCCGGGCATGGCGACAGCCGGTAGCGGAGATGTGCTGACGGGTATCATCCTCAGCCTGCTGGCCCAAGGTGCGGAGCCTGAAACGGCAGCCGTATCGGGTGTTTTCCTTCATGGTACGGCCGGCGACATGGCGGCCGTCTACCGTTCGGAAGAAAGCATGATCGCCGGAGATATTACCGACATGCTGGGGAAAGCTTTTAAACAAATAAAATAGTAAAAAGTAAGAATATATCTCCCCTTAATATTCAATATATTGAATTGTTAATCAACACTCTCTGATAAATATTACTACTTTATCGTATTTCTTTCTAAAG
>JAJPZM010000490.1:0-17441 GCA_021204335.1 Parabacteroides sp.
ACTTCAAATCCAGAATTTATAATAGGACATTATGCGGATAATCATTTTTATTTATCAAATATAGAAGATATGGCAAGAAAAGCAGGTGACATCATTGAAGGCCGCGACCTTATGATGTATATCAATACCGCAACAGGCGGATCAACTGCAACTTATACACCACAGGCCGCAGCAACCAGCCACACGATCACCTACAGTGGCGAAACAAAAGAACGTGTAACAAAAGACACCGCCAATGGAGCCTATGGTGAAAAGAAAGTGACCAAACTCTCAGTGAGTATTAAATGTGAAGCCCTGGTTTCATTTGGCGACGCTGCCGGCTATGACAAATTGCTGGAAGCAATGAAAAGCCGCGAACCGGTCAAACTCAAATATGGCTTTTCGCAGGAAGAAAGCGGGGATAAATATGAAGAAGGCCTGTTCGTGATCACTTCCCTGGAGCAAACTTCTGCCGCCGGCGAAGATGCGACTTACAGTGCAACTTTTGAAAATTCAGGAGCAGTAGAAACGAAAACTAAGACATCGGCATGAAAAAGAATGTAATTACCATCGGCGGGACTGAGTATCCTTGTCGCTTGACATTGGGTGTAATCAAGGCTTTTAAGGAACAAACCGGAAAGGAACTGGCCGATATCGGGACTGATATGGTTGCGCTGGGTACATTGATCCATATTGCCGCAACTAAAAGCGGACAGAAAGAAAAGAAGCCATTCCCCTGGCAAACGGCAGATGAACTGTTGGATGATATCGATTTGGCTGATATGCCGACTTTGGTGGAAGAACTTTTTGGTGAACAGTCCACCATAGACTCGGATGCAAAAAAAAGGAAGTCCCGGAATAGACCGGCTTATCGGGATAGCTATAGGTGTTATTGGACTTTCGCTTCATGATGCCTATAGCCTGACTCTGGAAGAATTTGGCATTGTATATGAAGAATGGAATACATTGGAAACAGCCCATTATCGGTCAGGATGGGAACAAGCCAGGTTTATGGCACATTGTGCTTTGATACCCAATACAAAAAAAGGCTTTAGTCCAACAGATTTAGTTCGATTTGAATGGGATGAAGATACAAAGCCAAGAATAAAGCCTGCCACGAACGAAGATTTTGAAAGAATCCGTAAGCTATTTGACGATTAAACGGGTTTATCTTCTTCTTCCATGCCTAATTCACGAAGCACTTTACGAGCATCTTCGTCTGTCAGGTGACATGGCTTGCACGCATTCCATGTGGCCAAGGAGGCGCATAGAAAAACAAAGCCATAGATTAAGAATATCATAAAATCAGACATAGACTCAACTGTTTAGATTGCAAATGTATGAATAATAAATTGACATATCAAATACTGTTAGAACTTAAAGAAAAAGTATCTGCTCCTTTAAGGAACTTGAAAGCTCAGTTTGCAGAGGTTGATAAGGCCGCTGCAAAAGTAGCTTCTACTTCTGAGCGTGCAAATACGGTATGCAATCGGTTGGCAAGTCTTGATTTGGGTAATATGGTCAATATGTTTGATCGCGCGGGTCAGACATTACAAAATTTGGGTGATTCAGGCAGTACTTTTGAACAAAGTATGGCTGATCTTTCATCTATTACAGGAATTGTCGGTAAAGATTTGTCCGATTTGGGGCAAGTAGCCCGGGAAACCGGAAAAGTTTCCGGACTTGGCGCTAAAGGGGCTGCTGATGCTTTTGCCCTTTTGGCTTCCCAGATACAAGTCGACAAAATAGGAATGGAAGGATTAAAAATCCTCCAGAAAGAAACCATCACTTTGGCACAAGCTGCCGGCATGGGGATGGCTGATGCTGCAACAGCCATGGCCGCAACAATAAACCAGTTCGGCCTGGAAGCCGGAGAAGCCAATCGTGTTATCAATGTACTGGCTGCCGGATCCAAGTATGGTGCAGCGGAAATAACAGATTTAGCTCAATCGTTTAAAGTGACAGGTGCGGTGGCAGCAGCTGCCGGTCTTTCAGTAGAACAATCAGCCGGAGCTATAGAAGTATTAAGTAAAAGTAATCTGAAAGGAGCTGAAGCCGGTACTGCACTGAGAAACATCATTGTCAAAATGCAAACTACGTTAGGTATGAATCTGGGGGAGACGGGCTTATCCACAGCTTTGGAAGCCTTGAAGCCTAAGCTGAATGACGCAACCTGGTTGGCAAAAACTTTTGGGGCCGAAAATCTGGCGGCAGCCCAGTTCCTTATTACTAATGCAGCCGCTGTCGATGAAATGACAACTGCAGTGACAGGTACTAATATTGCCCAGGAACAGGCTGCCATCCGAACTGATACAACTGCCGAAAAAATGAAACGGATGCAGGCATCCATCGATAATGTAAAAATCTCGATATTCAATGTTACCGGGGCCATGACTCCTTATATTTCTTTACTGGGGGAAATGATGCCTGCAATCTCATCTGTTATATCGATTATTCAGGTAGTCAGTAAAAGTCTCATTTTTTTCAGTGAAGCGAACGTCGTAGCAAAATCTGCTATTGTAGGCAGAATGGTCGTGGAAAAAGCAGCCGCGGCTGTCACATGGGCTATGACGGCGGCCCAGGCCGCCCTGAATGCTGTAATGAGTGCAAATCCTGTTGCTTTAATTGTGATAGCAATAGCGGCTCTGGTTGCCGGTGCAATTGCGGCCTATAAGAACTTTGACGGCTTCCGACGGGTAGTGGATGCTGCATGGGAAGGTATAAAGAAACTGGCATCTGTTATTTGGGATGGACTGGTAAAGGCTTTTGAAAAAGTGTCATCTGTCCTGACTCCTATCTGGGGGAATTAAAAGCCTTATTAGGCATTCAGGATGAAACAGTACAATCAACGGAAAAAGTAACATCCGCAACAGATGAATTAATTAAAACGAATGAAAGTGCAGGTAATTCAGTTGCTTTGTTAACCGGGTTATTGGGAAACCAAGATAAAAAATTAAATACGAACCTGGCAACCCTTGGAGGTATCGAGCAAAAATTATCAGACCTCAAAACAAAGCAAAAAGCGGCAATGGGAGATCAGGCCATTACTCTTGAAAAAGAAATCCGCCTTTGGGAGAAGAAAAAGGAGGCGATGAAGAATGCCATTATCATTGGCGTTGCTACTCCTCCGGAGTTAAAAACGCTGGATGCTCCGGTCAATAAAGGCATTGACTTAAAGAAAGCAAAGGCTACCAATCCCATGGAGGACGAATCCGGCAAACTTAAACTCCCGGATTCCGGACCATTGAAGAAACTGGCGGCCGATATAGACAAAGCTCATAGCAAAATTCTTTCATTCAATGAATCCATTTGGGGAACCGACAGCATGATTGGCGGATGGGCTGAAAGTGCTACTGCCGGAGTCACACGTATTACTACAGTTTTACAGGAGTTCGGGACTATGCTGAAAGATCAAACATTGACCACTGTACAGCAAGTTAGCGGTGGACTTCAGGCAATGGGTGCTTTAATGGGCGCAATGAGCGGACTTGTAGACGGAGCGGCAGGAAGTTGGTTGCAATGGGGAGCTAACCTGTTGGCCATGATTGCCGCTGCTATACCACAATTGCTGGCACTGTTCGGCATACAAAGTTCACTGGCCGTAGCTAACAGTGCCGCTTCCGTACCTTTTCCTTTTAACATAGTAGCCATTGCTGCAACAGTGGCAGGAATAGCAGCTGCGGTTGCATCTATTCCGAAACCTAAAGCTTTTGCTTCCGGAGGTATTGTTTATGGCAATACGTTTGCCCAGGTGGGAGAATATCCCGGTGCTGCCAATAACCTGGGAGTGATCGCGCCGCTAAGCAAGCTGCGTCAGATGATACAACCTGCCGGTGATTTTTTCGGAAAGCTGGAATTCAGAATACGGGGAAATGATTTATATGCAATATATAACAAAATAGATAATGCAAACAACCGTACACGATGAGCATGCAGTTACGATATAAAGGAGGTTTTTACAGTGTGAATCAAACATTGTATGAACTGGAGATTTGGCAGGAAGGATATCTGGGTCGTGTGGAAAATATCGCTTTTTGCGAAGTTCCCTTGGATATAGAATGGAAAAAGACGGACAAGCTGGAGCCTGTTCAATCCAGTAACGCCACATTGCAGTTATACAGCGATCGGGACCGCCAATTTGTCGATTTATATACTGTTAAGGCCGGCAGTATTCGTTTGGACGTCTATCGAAACAACTCGCTTTATTGGTCCGGTACGCTTGATCCGAAACTATATGAAGAACCTTTTGCCTATAAAACGGATTACGGCGTTACATTAACTTTTGCCGATATGGCTATTCTGGATCGTCTGAACTGGAATAAAACAGGTTTTATGACACTTCGTGAAATTATCCGGGATACCTTAGATCAAAGTGGCATTCAATATAATTTGATAGAGGAGCATATCAGTACCAAGCTGTCTCAATACAGTACTGAAAAATACTGGATGTCATATCGGTCAATCTGGCAAACTTTTATGATGAAGATGGCGAGCCGCTTACAACCCGCGAGGTTCTGGACGAAACACTCCGCCCGTACGGCCTTCGTCTGATCCAGAAGGAAGGGAAAGTTATTATTTACGATTTAAACGATATTTATACAGCGTTTACTCCGGAGGTTATTACATGGGATTCTGATGATTCTACATTGGGAGTAGACAAGGTTTATAATAATGTGAAGCTGACTTTTTCACCATACGAAAAGACAACCCTTCTGAAAGGTTCGGTCGATCCGAAATCGGTGGGGGAAGAACGAAAACTGACAACGCGGGTCTATACAGAGTCGGCTGCTGATGAAATAGGCTTTTACACATACCTGTCTGATAAGGGAACCGGGCTGGAAAAGGGGGATAAAGCAAAGTTTTTTAAAATAGAACCTAAATTTTCCGGCTCGGAAGAAGCGGGTGTTGCCTGGACTGTACAGACATTTCTTGGAACAGGATCATATATAAATTATCTCCAACCTGCCACCTCTGAAACGGGAAGTCTTTTAATGAAGGTCCCTGACAAACCGTATTTAACGTACATAGGATATAATAGGACAAATTATAAGTTGAAACTTAACTTATACCTGCTGTTTGATGTCCGCTACAATCCATTTGAAGAAGCACAGGTACAAAATGAAGAAGGAAATTGGGATCGTTTGAAGAACTGGTGTAATTTTGCTTACGTACCTTTTATTCTTACGCTGCGAGATCCGGACGGCAAAGCCATTTACCACTGGGGAAATAAAGGGGTAAAGAGTAGCAATAGTTTCGCCCATACTTCGTCTAACTGCAAATGGGTCGCCGGCGAAGGCTCATGGGGTGATGCATGGCTGTGCTGGTATCAGGGGAACCGGAAAAACGAGACAGGCTTGGGCGGCTGGCAGATGAACAAACAGATCATCGGATACTATCGTGGAGATAAGCTGCCGTTATTGTTTGATAAAATGGACCAGGCTGAATATATCGATATGCCTGATAAGCCGGGTTATCTGGAACTGCAAATTGGTGTTGGAGTTCCTTGTTATGACTATGGAGATAAAAATAATCCGGAACTGCGGCTGGACATATATGAGCGTGTCCGCTGGGTTTTATACAAAGATCCTACAATTTCGATTGTCGACAAATTCAGTAATAGTCTTGATACCAACGATATTGAACATTCTGCATGGATTAACCGTTCTGCAAAGGAAGAATTAAAAATAGATACCATTTTAGGTACCTTGAAAGACCCATCGCCGGCTGCTCAGGGACAGTTATTCCTTACCTCGGATAAGTCTGTTAAAAACTCATTTTATCGTGCCGGTGTGACAGACCTACTGGAACGTCTTCTGATTGGAACAGCCTACAGTAATTATTCAACCAGGCACAACACGCTGTCCGGCACAACAACCCTTTTACCTTCATTCGGTACATATACAGATACGAATGAGCCGGGTAAATATATCTTGCTCGGTGAGACACAGCATTTATCGGAAGATGAAAGTGAAATAGTAACGGCTCAGTTTGATGCCGATAATTTTGAAGGAGTTGAGTTCGATGAAACAGTATAATGTCATACTAAATAAATATCCGGCAAATCCACGCAGCAAGAAACGTCGTGGAATTGTACAAGGAAACGTTTCTTCGTTATCATCGTCGGGAGATACTATTCCTGGCGGAGGAAATACTACTATAGATGCTGAATTCGACATCACGCAAGGAGGTGGTATAAATGTTGATAAACAGACTGAAAACGGGCTTATTTATACCATTGCCCATGGCAATACGACTGAAACAGTTTCTTTTGAAAAAGTAAAAAAGAAAGCGATAGCCGGTATTGGCATTGATGATTATGGGCATGTTACAGGACTTGAAACCTGCGATATACTAACCCTAGAGGACTTGGATAAACGTTATCTCCGTAAAGACAAAAACGATGAAGGAGCCGGATTCTATACCTGGGAAGCCGGCTGGATGACAAAGGCTCCTGTCCGATCAGCAGAATATAATGTAGGATGGGAAGTCGAGAAGCCAATTGGTTGGTATGTTTCTGAAACCGGTGCAGCCTGGTATACGAGTTTCAACGTTCGCGGTGCGATCCTGTCGAATGGTGTTATTGGATCCCCTTATTACGCTAGTGGATGGACCGGCTTCGGTTCCCAGTGGGATATGGTTGGTCACCGCTTGGAAACGGATTACATTTCTGTCAGGAAGGAACTGAAGGTTTACGCCCTTGATGTATTCCGTATCTATGGAACTAACGGAGATTTAGCTGTATCTACCACGAATAAGATCGACCGGGTAGAAGATATGGGCGACGTTTGGCGTCTTTATATCGAAGATTACGACGGTGAGATGTACATGAACATGCGTATTGACGACGTTGTACGCTGCCAGACCTGGGAGAAGAAATCCGGCCGGTATTACATGGCCCGCGTTACCAATATTGATGAGAAATGGTTTGAGATAAGCAAAACATTGCTTGAAGGGACAACTACCCCGGCAAAGGGAGATGTACTGGTAAGATGGAGTAACCTGACTAACAATGACCGTAAGGGGTTACTTTACCTGTCTGCTTCCGACTCATACGCGCCATACATGGACGTGCGTTTCGGGGACTGGAATGCGACCGTCGGAACAATAAAGGTTCGCAACGGACGCCTGGATGGAATAAACGATCCGCTGTTCCCAGAACTTTACGGAGCTCATAACAATTTTGGTCTGTATACCACTAATTTCTATGGAACCGGTGAATTGATCCTGCGTTCTACCGGTGAGTCTGTATCCAGGACATTCGAGATCCTAAAAGAAAGCATGACCATGGGATTCAATGAGCTTCACGAAGAAGTCTACGTGTCTCCAGATAATGTGCTACAGAGCTCAACATTCCTAACCGGAACAACAGAATATTGGGAATATACGAATATTGCTTATCCATTGACATTCGGGAATAACATCATACTGGCTAACGGTTCGCTATTCTCAGACCTGATTTCCGGGGCTCAGATCGTAAAAGACAGTCTGAACAGCCGGACAGTCCTACAAGTAACAAATACGGCTGTTCGCCAACGCAATATAAATTTCAATAGTCGGTCTGCCGGTAAGTATGCAATATCTTTCTCTTACCGCCCGATCGTGCCGTTTGGTTCTATGACTGTCGGGATCGAAAGTAGTACTATGATGATAACAGTCCCTTTATCCGATACAAGCAAGTGGCAACGCGCTGAAGTTACCGAAGATTGGGACGGCACAAAGGATTTCGTGACCCAGGTAACCGGTGGTGGTATCGTTAATATTGTCGATATATCCTTTGCTGATGACCGCATTACTAACGCAATCGCCAACCTCAAAGTTGAGTACGATACAAAGTTTAGCTTGAAGGCGGACAAAGCAGAACTAAATAGCTTTCGGGATGTATATGACGAGTTTGAGCGCGTTGTTCGCCGAGATTACGCAACGCAGACCTGGACGGCAACCAAGATCAATACCGAAGTTGGAACGATCGTTGACGGGAAGTTAACTAACTACTCAACCATCACTCAGACATCTACAGCCATTAACGCAGCCGTTCGTGATTTGAATATGGGGCAGTATGCAACCACTAGTTGGACATCTAGCCAAATAAGGAATGCTGTTGGTAATATAGATCTATCTCAGTATGCAACGACACAATGGACAAATACACAGATTTCTAGTTCTGTTAGGAATTTAGCAGGTGAGAGCTATGTCGATCAGAAAGCAAATGGGCTTACAATATCAATTAACAACCTCGCTACGGATGTTGATGCTACAAATTTATTGCAGGTGCATTTTATGGCTTTGATTCAAATCACATGCGTTTAAATAGACGTATAGAGATGGGATCGGGCACTAGTACAAATTTTACTGCCGTCTCTGGCTTATCCCTGGACACTTCTGCGGCAGCTTTCTGGTGTGGGGGTACTTGGAGCAACCAGCTTAATGCTAAAATAAAACTCAATCACGATGGTTCGGGTTGGTTGGCGAGCAAAAATATCACATGAGATACGGCAGGTAATGCAACGTTTAGAGGTTCATTTGAAACGAGCACTAATGGATACAGAGCTATGATAGGTACAGATGGAAAATTCAGGATGTATAACAATTCTGTTGAACTATTGAATTTCGGTTACTTTATCGAATCAGGTAGTTACTATTATCCTAGAATAGAAATGTATATGAGGACAAGTGCAGGAACGGAAAGATCACTCGCGAGATTAGATACATCGATGTTAATGTTTAATGCTGGAGGAGAATCTACGGTGTATGGGGCTAATTACATGAAATTCAAAATAAACGCTTTCCCTACCGCATCAAGTCTAAATGGTTTAGACGTGGGAACAGTATATAGGGATGGAAACACTTTAAAGATAAAAACATCATAAAAATAAAGAAGTATGAAAAAAGAAGCAATTGATTTTAATGTGGCAGTAAAAGACGCCTTCGGTGAAATAGTAAAGGATAAAGACAAGACGATCATGTTAAACTCATCGATCGTGAATATCCTGTCTCATCCACATGCGTTACCGGAGAAAAAAAAAGATGGATGCTGGCGAAATAGTTAAGCGTCTGTCTTTACAGCAAAAGGTAGCCTCTAAGACTCCCCAGGTCTATACCACAGACGAACTGTCTGTGATCCGGGAGTCAGTAGTAAATATGTATAACAAACGGATGCTTAACGTCGAACTGGCGGGAACTATCCTCAAAATGACAGAGTAATGAAACAGGGAACATCTACAATCACTACCGTCTTTTCAAATGAAATTGACGGTGTCACGTATGAGTATACTGTGACTCAATTGGCTGGTAAAACACCTCAATCGATCCAATTTGCAGTAAGACGGGACATTAACATGCTAGCCTCCGGTAGTGAAAGGGAAAAAGGCAGTTTTTCCTTTGAAACATTCCAAGGGGTAACAGCAGATGAAAGAAAGACAATCAACGATCAGATTAACGCCGATCTGGTTGCAGTGAAAGCATTGGCGGAAGGAATCGACATAACAAGTAAGTAAGATGGCACTGACACAGCAAGATAAAGAGGAAATGTATCAATATCTCATCACGCGGGGCAAGGCGCTTGGTTCGTTGAATGAAGGGGATAGCAATTTATCGAATAAATACTTAGCTCCGGTATTGGAATATTCGTCAGGTACAGCAAGTAAGGTAGTCCGTCTTGCTGTGTCCCTGCTACAAGGTAAATCTGCCGTTCTTCGGAAAAGTGGCGATCTGGTTCAATGGCAGTTACAAGGCGCATCCACCTGGGAAACTTTATATTCGATGGCCGACTATCGGGGATTGCCCGGAACAGACGGTTCAAATGGGAAGAACCCTGTATTCCGAAAGAACTTAACTGACCTTGAATACAAACTCGAAGGGGAGGAAGATACTGCATACAAGCTACTTTGTACCCTGGCTGATATCACCGGCCCTGAAGGTGATCATGTGGTTCTTCGGGTTCATGATGGAAAACTGGAGTACAAACAGAGTAAAGCCGATGACAGCACTTATCAGCAATTGTTGATCATTGAAGATATACGCGGGCCGCAAGGTCGCCCCGGTAAAGACTTTCAGATTTTGGGTTACTACAACACTATTGCCGATCTTCGGGCGGCTATCACCTCACCGGAACCTGGCGAGGCTTATGGAGTCGGGACGGCCGCCCCTTATCCGATTTATATCTGGGATGCGGTTAGTCAGGATTGGGTAAACAACGGAGCCATACAAGGTCCGGCCGGCCGATCCGGTAAATCCGCTAGGGTAAATACGGAGACAGGTTACTGGGAAGAATTCGACGACGATACGCAAGCGTGGAAACAAACAGAGGCTTTTGGTGTCTACAACATAGCCACTGCCGAAAAGGACGGTCTGATGTCGAAGGATGACAAAGCCAAGTTGGATCAGATGAAAGGAGGTGATATTGAAGTTAGCAAGGCGAACATTGAAAAAGTATTCACCGGTAATATCACATCACATACGCATGATACGGAAAGGATTGTGACCGGAATGCCAACGGACATTTGGGACGGAGTAACTGTATCAACTTCACTGGCCGGTTCCGGGACTGCGGATGATCCGTATCTGATACAGAGTTGTGCGGATTATATTCACTTCTACAGGAATCCGAAGCTTTACTCTCACCAATTTGAAAGTCAACCAACAGAAGATCAAATGACAAATCTAAAGCAAGTTAAATTCACATCAAACTTAGATTTTAATAATCACTCTTTGGATTTTGAAAGCACAGTTATAAATCCGAATATGCCAGGTGCTCCAGATATGACTAAAATTTTAGCTTTAGTAAATGTAGATGGCCAGGGTTGTTGCCTATCAAATCTAAACTTTTTGAATACCTGGGCAGTAATACCTTTGTCAATGTATTGTTCAATTAAAATATACATGTCATTAGTGGTATTTTTACTATACTGTTAAGTATGATTCATGAAAATGAATTTGATATGACGAATAGTGACAGAGAAGTATTTATTACTCCTTGGGGACTCCTTGCCGCCGCATCTATAGTAGAAGATGTCTCATTTGTTGCCGAAGTAAAATTTAAGGGAGATATTGAAACGATAATGATGTTTGTATCAGGAGTTATAGTTATTTCAGGAATGGCCAATATGTTTCCTGGCATAACAATAGGAGGTGCTCCTTGTTGCTATTCTAATGTAACTTATTCTGTAGATGAAGAATTAAGTAGCTTGGTGGGGGTTAAACATGCTCCAGCTTATGTTATGCGAGGTAATGATCCCATATCTGTTACTTATTATGATTGTACAAAATCCCTCAAGGATACATCAGTAGAGCCAACGCAAGGATTAGCAGTTATTATGGCAGTTGATACCTCTGAAACATACACTTTGTACATCAATACAGACAATGCATTACCGTTTTATAATAGTAGTTCAACAACTCCATTCCACGTAGGTAAAACAACCGCGGAAATGAAGTCCCCCGGAGTTTCTAACCCTGCTCAACGGTGACACTGAAACCTTTGTTGCCGATACAGAGAATATCAACGACGGTTATCCGATCTTTAAACCAAACAGCGTAGTTCAAAAGATAGACGGATATGTTCGGGAGAGTACCTTTGAAGCATTCAAGAACAATATGCCTGTAGGCGGTTCCGGAAATGTCTATGATTTGGATATTGACATATCAGGTCAAATAAGCACGGTTGCTGCAGATGTACAGATACAGGCATGGGGTAGAACATATACTGCTCCGACTAATGATAATATAATTGAGCTCCTAGGAGGTACGGAAGGAGTACGGAAACTTTGTGAGAAGCTAACCCCATCTAGTAATCCGATCGTTACTGTTCCGTTTCTTGCAGTGTATTTCCCTGCTAGACTAGTATCCTCAGTCGTAATGTTATCAATAACAGATTCAAACATGAGTAATCAAATACCTTTATCTAATGGGTGTATGATTATTATCGGTCTTGAATTTAATATTATGGTGAATAATGAATTAAATATAATTGATGTATCTATCCAAATATCAAACTTCAACACATCTACTCAAAGTGCGATATACTCATATACAACAAAAGAACAAGGCGGTTCTGCACAGTCAATAGAGGTATTGGATTATCTGACCTCTACAAATACAAATGCTGCTCTCTCTGCTAATCAGGGACGTGTATTAAAGGGGCTGATCGATAACTTTAGTGCAGTGACGGTTGAAAACTCTTTGACTTCAACCAGCACAACAAAGGCTTTGTCGGCAGCACAGGGGAAAGCTCTGAAAACGTTAGTCGATGGTAAAGTCGGTTCATCTGAGATAACAACGATCAAGAAACTCACTCAGTCAACTTATGACGCTTTGTCTTCTAAGGATAGTAAAACTCTTTATGTGATTGTGTAATGGGGAATATAATATTAGACAGAGGATATGTCGGTAGTTCTATGGTAGAAAAGCTCTATCTTGGTAATGAACTGTTGTACCAAAGACTTGAAATGTATCCTAAATCAGAAGCACCTAACGGGGTGTATATCCTTACAACAGATGATTATTGCGTTACCCGCAAGGATTATGTAGAGTCAGGCAAAGTTGGCATGGGGATAGCCATTATTCAAAGTAATTTGCGGCTCGTAACGGCTTATGAACTAATTAGAGAAGTGACTTGGAATCCTTTGGATGCGAAACATGAAGGATTGGGTTATTATGCGACATGGCAAGATGCGATAACAGTAACAGCGGCTCAAGGGAAGGAAATGAATGCTATACTCAATAATTCAGCAATCTTCAATACAGGCGTTAATGCTAAGGCAAAAGAGTATAGTAAAGGTACATTGCTTTCAGGATTATGGTATGTCCCTGCTGCATCTCAATTATATAATATCACAATATCAAATTGGGCAGAAGTAAGAGAAATATCAAAATTATTCGGTTTAACGTTAACAACAGGATCATACATGTTGTGGACGATTATTCAGCAATCATCTGGAAGCGCATGGGCCGTTAATATGCGTTATAATCCAGAGTATTTCAGTAATCACGAATTAACTTCTTACAACAAGAAACAAACAACAGGAGGTAGTCCTGTATTAGCACTTTTACCTGTTGCTGATTTATAAACAACTAAACATAAAAAAGAACATGACAACTTTAATTGTAGTATCAATCTTTGCTCTCCTGTCAGTAACAACCATTGCCCTATATACAGGAGCGGTATGTATCAAAGGAAAAGGTATTCCTTACTCGATCAGCGCGACATTTTATGCCTTAACTCACAAGTACTGGTTCCGGTTCACCATGTGGGCTACCCCGATGTTGTTAATGCCGGGTGTCTTAGAGGTTAGCCGTCCTGGTACCGAGTTTCTGGCTTTTCTAGCATTAATCGGTATGATCTTGGTAGGTTGTGCGCCGGATTACGCCCGCGATCCGTTTCAGCATAAATTACACGTCTCTGGGGCGATCATGTGTATTGGCTTTTCGCAATTGTGGGTAGCATTTAACTGTTGGTGGGTGTTGTTGCCAGTCTGGCTGGCCTACTTAGCTTATACCGCTGTCGCGATCAGTCGACAAAAGGAGGGTGTATTTGTGTATCGATTCATGCAGACTAAGCCGATGTTTTTTATTGAGGTAGCAGCACTTCAGGCTACATATACTGCACTTGCGATCATTATTAATCGTCTATTACAAATCGCATAATAGTCTCAAATGAATATGGCACTTAAATACTATTTATACAGTGTTTAAGTGCCAAGTTTTTTTATACTTTTTGTTTTGAAAAATTGTACTGGTGGTTTTGCCAATTATACATAGCACATGCCTACAAAGAAAACTCATCCGTACGTAGTTCTATTGAGGGAGAACGTAATATCCAAGGATTTTACACAGCCTATCTTAGTGTAAATGCCTACTATTTGATAGCCCCGGAAGTGGAGCTAAACCATGGTTACTGCGACCTGTTTCTGATGCTTGATTTACAACGCTATGATGTAAATCACAGTTATATATTGGAATTAAAATACCTTTCTACGAAAGATACCGAAACCAAAGCTAAAACGCAGTGGCAAGAAGCAGTAGAACAAATAAAAGGATATGCCGCCGCGCCAAAGGTACGCCAAATGATACAGGACACGAAATTACATGGCATTGTGATCCAGTTTCGTGGTTGCGAGTTGGAACGGATGGAAGAAGTCTTGTAATTAAATTTTCCTATTTATCTTTGCCCCGATCAATCGATAAAAGACTGAACTAATAGAAATGAAACAATACAACTTTGACGAAATTATCGAACGCCGCGGCACTAACTGCGTTAAATATGATACGCTAAAAGAGCAGTACGGCAATGGCGACCTGACTCCTCTCTGGGTTGCCGACATGGATTTCCGTACCCCGGACTTTATTGTCAACGCCATCAAAAAGCGTTGCGAGCATGAAGTATTCGGCTATACTTTCGGATCGGATTCGTATTTCAACAGTATTATTGAATGGGTAAATTACAAACAGAACTGGAAGATTAAACGGGAATGGCTCAGCTATATTCCGGGAATCGTAAAAGGTATCGGTTTTGTCATTCAGTGTTTTACTAAACCAGGGGATAAAGTTATCATACAACCACCTGTATATCATCCGTTCCGCATTGTTCCGGAAAGCATGAAGCGCGAAGTCGTTTATAATCCGCTAAAGCTGGTAGACGGTGTTTATGAAATGGATTTCGAACAGTTGGAATCCATTATCGACGAGCAATGCAAAGTGCTGATCCTTTGTAACCCCCATAACCCGGGCGGCATTGTATGGAAAAAAGATACACTGATTAAACTGGCTGATATTTGTGCCAAACATAACTTGCTGGTTATTTCCGATGAAATACACGCAGAAATGGCCTATCCGCAATTCACACACCACCCGTTTGCGACGGTTTCGGAGGCAGCAGCCAATTGCAGCATTACCTTTATGGCACCAAGCAAGACTTTCAATATTGCCGGAATCGTTACTTCTTATTCGATCGTTCCCAACGATAAAATAAGGAATGAGTTTTACAGATTCTTGGAAGCCGGCGAATTGGGCGACGGAACTATCTTTGCCTATACGGCAACGGAGGCTGCTTACACGTATGGTGCAGAATGGCTGCAGCAGATGTGAATGTATATTATGGAAAACGTCCGTTTTGTCGATGAATTCTTCAAAACAAAGCTGCCGAAGATAAAAGTGTATCCGCCCCAGGCATCATTCCTTGTTTGGCTGGATTGCCGCGACCTGAAACTAAGCCAGGAAGAATTGGTAGATCTATTCCAGAAAAAAGCAGGCTTATTGCTGAACGACGGAAGTATGTTCGGTCCCGGCGGCGAAGGCTATATGCGACTGAATATCGGTTGTCCCCGTTCAATCCTGGATACAGCACTGAATGCTTTGAAAAAGGCGGTCGACAAGAAGTAATTATTTCACAGCAACTGCTTTCACTGGTTCTTCCCTGACATTCAATTTATGGCCCAGATAATCATAACGGATTATCTGGTCCGATATTTCCCAGGCTTGCTTTGCCATACGAATATCGCTTTCCGGCACTCCGGCTGTATCTCCTACTATATTTAATTGAGGATCGATATCAAAACCGGGCTTATCCGGGTCAAAGATGCTTTCACCCAGCCCATGCCACCAATAATCATTCAGTCCCAACAAATCCAGCAAAGTAGGATAAACATCGACCTGCCCCATTACCTCACCATAATACAGACTGCAAGGTGCGTTTAAAATGACCAGAGGCACGAACGGCTTATCGGAAACAATCTGTTTTCCGGCGGGGTCATTGCAAAGTTTTTTTCGCACCGTACCCAAAGCCTCGTGGTCGCCCATGATCATTACTAACGTATTATCAAAACGTTTGTCGGCTTTCAGCCGGGAAATAAACTCGCCGAGGGCACGATCGGTGTAATTCGCCATCGTCATGTAATTATTCAACACTTCGGGTATGTCTTTTGAAAAAGATACTTTTTTCAAAGAATCCGGCAGGATGAAAGGATTATGCCCCGAATAAGTAATACATTGCAATATCGTATGGCCGGAATCATCCCAGACCTCATTCTCTTGTATCTTATGTAGGCATTGACGTAGAAAAGCACGATCGCCTACCTGTTTACGTGATCCGACCGGTTCTTCTCTCACAAAACAAGTCTTTGAAACCAGGCTGTCATACCCCATCACCGGTGCTATGATACACTGATTCCAAACCATTGGTTTATCAACCGTTAAACTATAGGCTTTGCCATCTTTATATTTTTCTTTGAATGCCTTGATCAGCGACGGGTAATAGGATTCCGGGAATTTAATACTGTAAGGACCTGAGTTAATAGGCAAAAGCCCGGAATTAATCAGTAGCTGGGCATCTATTGAGCGGCCGCCTTTCACCTGCAACAATACGTGAGGGGCATAAATGACCGACGAATCTTGCAAGATCCGGTTCAGGCTGGGAGTAAGTTCCTGCCCTTCGACTTCTTTATTCAATACCCAGCTTTCCAATGACTCGGCCAGTATGATGATGCAATTATCGTACGATGTCTGAGGGACAACGGATTTATATTCCGCTTTCCTGCTTAGCCAGGAATCGATACTGCCTTTTATTTCCGGCGTGTAAACTACATTATCACAGGTATAATCATAATAAAGAGAACCGAAGATCGTGTACATAGGGACATTGCAGGTATGCAAATAGGCATCCTGCAAGCGCTCGTAAGCGGCTTTAAAACCATTCTGGCTCCATAACCGGACAGCAGGAATCAGTAATACCAAAAGGATCAGCAAAATATAACGGGTAAAAACAGAACCGGATGCATGCTTCTTCACCTCTGTGGTATTCCGTTTACAACGGAAGTTACGCCACCACAAGATACCGGCCACAACAGTCGATAAAGGGAAAAACAAATCGACCAAGCGCAAAGATTCAAATACGCTGGAAGTAAAATCCGATAAATTGGAAGCCAACAAATAACTATCTAAAGGGATTGCCGTAAAATAGGTCCTAAAATACATCAGATTGGCGACAAACAGACAATCCAACAAAACAAATATAGCCAATGTCGTTTTCACCGCACGGAAACAGACCAACGGCAATAACAGCACTAAGGATATCAATATCGTATCAGCATAGGTTTCAATCTTTGAGAACGGAGTAAATGTAGACAACATGCACCAAAGTAAATTCAGCCACATAAACTTCAAAACCAGGATACTGAAAAACAAACCGAATAATCTCCTGCTTTCTGTTCCTTCAGGAAAGAAAAAATCTTTTAACTTAGAAAACCACATCTTAGAATCTATCACTTTATACGCTTATAGGAAAACACTATATAAACAGGCGCCAGCCCTTTCTTTTTTTATTTCCGCGACAAAGATAACGATATTATGCCAGCGAAACATTACATAGCTTTATTTTTGAAAGAATAATCCAAATAACTCGGAAATTATACGTAAATTTGTCTCCGTTTTATTTATTACAAATACAATTAAAATGAAAATTACAGCAAATA
>JAJPZM010000490.1:17451-18054 GCA_021204335.1 Parabacteroides sp.
GCGGTTACATACGACCTGAACGTAGGAGAAGGTGAAGAGCGTGAATTGATGGAAAAACAGTTGCAGACGCTCCTTTGAAATTCATCTTTGGAGCAGGCGCTATGCTTCCGGCTTTCGAAGATGCTTTGAAAGGATTGGAAGTAGGCGAAAAATTCGACTTCTCTATCGCTCCCGCCGACGAATACGGAGAATATGTGGAAGATCATGTATTGGATCTGCCGAAAAACATTTTTGAAGTTGAAGGAAAATTCGACTCCGAAATTATCAAAGAAGGCAACACTGTGCCTATGATGGACTCTAACGGAAACCGTCTGAACGGTTCTGTATTGGAAGTAAAAGATGATGTTGTTGTTATGGACTTCAACCATCCGCTGGCTGGCGAAACCCTGCACTTCAGCGGTGAAGTGATCGATGTACACGAACCGACAGCAGAAGAAATTGCAGCTTTATCGGAACCTGCCGGTGGATGCGGTTGCGGATGCGACGACTGCGGAAGCGATTGCGGTGATCACGATCACGAAGGTGGTTGCGGATGCGGTAGTTGCCATTAATTAATATGATTATCCGCATGATGTCCGTTGATTTATTGAACATCATATGAAT
>JAJPZM010000459.1 GCA_021204335.1 Parabacteroides sp.
ACATTTAATACTCCATATGCTAACTTCTTTTTAAATTGTTCTACTTACAAGTTATCTTCACTACATTTTTTTTCGTCAAAACTGTATTGAATGGGGTTAATCCGAGCCATTAACCGAAGAATCTCTTCAAGCGGCTCATGCTTTATTGAAAAAGTATAAGCTTGATTTTCGGGGATAAGAGGGTCTAAGATAATTTTCACTCCATACCATTTTGATAAATATTTAGATAACTCTTTGATTGATTTGCGTTCGAAATGAACAGATTCGTTTGCCCACATAGCGGCAAATAACACATCGGTCTTTTCTGTCTTGATACTACCCTTAATCTTTGAACAGACAGCTGTTTCACCCGGTACTATTTTTTAGATGCCAATACATTTTCAACGACAACTGAACCAGATAAAAGGCTAATATTTACATTCGGTTCGTTTTCACGTGCAGCTACATTAAAGGTCGTTCCATATACTTTGACATCAAAACCATTGCTTTTTACAACAAAAAGATGATTCGGATCTTTTTTTAACTTCGAAATATGCCTCTCCTTTTAATCGGACACTGCGTTTTTTACTCCAAAAAGATGTTGAATACTCCAATGTTGATTCCGTATTCAGCCAAACATTAGATCCATCAGGAAGAATTACTTTCGATTTTCCGTTTAAAGAAGAATAAATTTGTACAACAGTACTTTCCTTATACCATCCCGAAGTAGCATATCCCCCAAAAGATAACAGAAGAATGAATAAAATAGAAGCAATTCCAGACAACCATTGAAAAGAGGTTTTTTAACCTGATAATCTTCGGCTCACTATTTTTCAACCGAAGTTCCATCCTCGACCATAATTTATCAGCATCCGACTTATAATCAATGCCTTCTTCTATAATAGAAAGCCAAAGTGTATAAAGATCTTGATAAACAGAATCGTTTTTCCCTTCAGACAACCACAGGTTCAACAAAGCCTGTTCTTCTGAAGAAATTTCTTTTTTGAAATTCTTTATGATAATATCCCAAGGTATATTTTTATTCATTTTTTCCTTTTATAAAGCGTGAGACTCAAAAAGAGGAGGTATCCCCTAAAGCCGAGATACATTTTTTATTTTTATGGGAAAAAAGTTACGTTCAAGTATAATATTGGCGATTAGCTCATATAAAAACGGTTATTAACTCCATCAATTTCCAGACTGAATGAAACAAAAAAAGAAGCGTGGAAACTGTTGATATATAGACTTTGAGGCCCTGGACTGCCCTTCCAACCAATATAAACAACAGTCCACGCTCTATATCTTGTACATAAAATCACTTGAATGTAACAAGAAAAGAGCATGAACGTTTTATTGCTTATTATCCGGTTGGAATGAAATTGTCCAGATTTCAAAGTCAGATAATATCTTTAACGCTTATGCTTTATCTAATATGTGCCTTTAGTAACGCTTTACTTTTCAAAACACAAGACAAAGATAAGCAGAAGATTTCAGATACGCCATAACAAACCCTCAAATATTCAATGTGTCAGTCTCCGATAATTTAAAATGTACTGACACTTTTTCCCGTTCTACTTTTTTCGTATATCAACGGAAGAATTTCGAACTTTTCCCTTAACAAATTCCGGGATATTATATGATTTCAATAAGAATTTATAATAATTTGTATCCTTTTGAGGAAGAAGAAAAGACTTTGTCAGACTACCGTCTTGCTTTACATAGACAAGGAAAGGACGCGTATAAAGACCATCCAAACGACGACTGCTAAACACAATCCAACGACTATTTGACGACCAGGAATGGTAACTTTCAGTATCATCACTGTTTGCGGTTTCTGGATAATGCCCATTCCTGTTTGCAAATTGATCATATACAAATCGGCCTCTTTATGCCAAATAGGAAATGTTCCATAATCAGATAGTGTACAAAGTAAAAAATGTCCATCGGGAGAAACACGCGGAAACGAAACACTCTGTCCCTTTACAGAAGCATTAAAGAGAGTATCAACTTTATTTCCAAACATTCCATTTTCAGGATTGAAAGAAACACTACATAAACTATATTTCAAATTACAAATAGAGTCAGGCATTGGCATAGCTGGTGCACTGCAATAGTACAGCTTTTGACCATCCGGAGAAAAAGTAGGAAATGTTTCAAAACTTTCTTTCGAGAAAATGACAGGAGAAGATAATATTGTATGTTTCTCTATATCACAAACAACCACATCAGATGCCATGTCATAAACTTCAGTGCGCTAAGTAGGATGTATCTGTTGTGTGGTATTGTTCACGGAAAAAGAGATGTACCGACCGGAAGGGTGCCAGGAAGGATACACTAATGCAGAAATTGTCTGATCAGTTTTTGTGTCTAACAATTCAATATTCTCCCGATCAAGGAGTACTGTTCCTTCCATTTTTGCACGCATGTGAAAAACCATTTGATTTGGATTTTGCATACAAAATGAATGACAGTTTACACAATTGTAATTCGTTATCTTATTTTCATAGATGGCATCTTCCTCAAATGACTCCAGATTACGTTGATAAATCCCCATCTGATTCCACAAAGAATACCCGGGCTCAATCAGACGATAAGCTATATATTTGTCGACCGGTTCATTAGCCACATGCATTAAGAACGGTTTGTATGCTATCCACCCATCTTTTTCTCCTTTTGCGACTGTTATCTCTATCGATTTTCCAACCGCATCCGATAACAGTTTTTCCCATTTCTGTTTCGGTAGATGAAATTCTCCATTATCGGCTTTTACTTGAAATTCACTATTCTCTGATTTAAACCATGCAATTACAGGCTGTCCTTCGGATTGTACAGAAAAATTCAGCGGAGCAATATTGTAAGGAATGGTCACATCAATATAATCTGGATAAATAGTCGGTAATTCTTCGACATATCCGACAATTCTATTATTTTCCGAACATGCCCATAAAAAAACGACTACTAAAATAAAATAAAGCTGTTTCATTATTTAATCTCCTTATTTTTTAAACATCAAATAAAACCAATATGTGTCCCCATAGGAACTTGACATCACTTCTCTGAAATTAACATATCCATGTTTGTCAATCATATCCTGGTTGAATGCTCCAAAATGTTGTTCAACACTCAGACTTACACCTTTCTTTGCCCAAACAGATGGTTGCTCCTGAAACAGGGCTATAATAGCTTCCTGAGACAGATAGACAATGATTGCCTGATTTTCGTTTGATAAGACTT
>JAJPZM010000015.1 GCA_021204335.1 Parabacteroides sp.
TCCGACTTCAAATCCAGAATTTATAATAGGACATTATGCGGATAATCATTTAAAAGAATGTAATGATACAACTCTCTGCTTACAAAGAACATTATAAAGAGACAATCCGCCTGGGTGTCCTGATTATGTTGGGACAGCTGGGCATTATTATTGTAGGCTTTGCCGACAACATTATGGTAGGGCATCACAGCACAGCCGAACTGGCTGCCGCCTCATTTGCCAATAACTTCTTTAATCTGGCCTTTATCTTCGGGATGGGCTTTTCCTACGGCCTCACTTCCATCATCGGTGGGCTGCATGCCGGCAAGGAATACCGGAAAGCCGGGGAAACGCTGAAGAACAGCCTTTTCATCAACTTCATCGTCGGCGTTTTATTAAGCGCCCTGATGCTTCTGCTCCTGCTGAACATCGATATTTTAAAACAGCCCGAAGAGCTGATGCCTTATATCGTCCCTTATTATATCCTGCAACTATTCTCGGTGATCTTCGCGATGCTGTTCAATTCATTCAAGCAGTTCAGCGACGGAACGACCGATACAGTTACACCCATGTGGATCATGCTTAGTGCCAATGTCCTGAATATTATCGGCAACTATTTCCTGATCTACGGGAAATGCGGTGTCCCGGAAATGGGGCTGACAGGAGCCGGAATATCTACGCTCGTCAGCCGCATACTGACCTTCCTTATCTTCTGCGTCTTATTTGCGAGAAGGGACAAATATAAAGAGTTCCTGAAAGGATTCAGAGACGGGACAATCAACCGCCCGAACCTCTCCAAGCTGACGCGGCTGGGATTCCCGGTCGGCCTGCTGATGGGCGTCGAGACAGGCTCGTTCAGCCTCAGCGTCATTATGATGGGATGGATCGGAAGCACCGCACTGGCGGCCCATCAGGTGTTGGGCGTCATTACCACCTTAGGATTCATGGTTTATTACGGGATAGCCGCCGCCGTTACGATACGGGTCAGCGTCTTTAAAGGGTTTAGCGACTGGCTGAATATCCGGCAGGCGTCTTTTGCTGGCTTGCATCTGATTATGGGAGTGGCCGTCCTGTTTATTTCGTTTATTATCTTGTTCCATAAAAATATGGGCTACCTGTTCACACCGGAACACGATGTGGTGACAATGGTAGCCCTGTTATCCTGGCCGGTCGTCCTCTATCAGTTTGGCGACGGGCTTCAAATATTGTTTGCCAACGCGTTGCGGGACATCTCCGATGTCAAGTACATGGCCTGCTGCGCCTTTATCTGCCATTTCGGCCTTGCTTTGCCCATCGGTTATGTCTGCGGCTTCATCCTTGACTGGGGAGCTATCGGCATCTGGTGCGGATTCCCCGTCAGCCTCACCACGCTGGGGATATTGCTTTGGAGAAGGTTTGATAAACTTACACTAAAGCAATAAACCAATGGGGTGAAATCAACCCATTATTTCTTTCAAATCTTGTTCAAATTGGGCGATGTCTTCGCCGGTCGTGTCCCAGGAAGTAACCAGGCGCGCCTCGTTGTTTTCCTCGTTCCACATATAAAAGAAATACTTTTCCTGCAATCTTTTCAGCGGTTCGGACGGGATCGTGAAGAAAATCTGATTCGTCTCCACCTTCTGCGTAAACTGAATCTGCGGATATGGACGAAGTACATCTGCCAGCTTGGCGGCACTGATATTCGCTTTCATGGCATTTTCCAGCCACAGGTTGTTTTCCAGATACGGAATAAACTGGGCAGACAGATAACGCAGTTTGGATGCCAACTGAGCCGATTGCTTTCTGTAATACTGCAAGTTTTCAGTAATTTCAGGACGGAAAGAAACGACAGCCTCGCCCATCATCATGCCGTTCTTCGTGCCGCCGAAACTCAGGATATCCACGCCGGCATCCACCGTCAGCTGCTTCATCGAGCAGTTCAGGTAAGCACAGGCATTTGCCAGGCGGGCGCCATCCATGTGCAGATACATATTATGGGCATGCAGCAGGTCGGCAATGGCTTTCACTTCTTCCACCGTATAAACCGTACCCAACTCGGATACTTGTGAAATATAAACCGCCCTGGGTTGCGAATGATGGCAAACGCCGAAGTTATGCAAACGGGGCTTGATCAGTTCCGGAGTCAGTTTGCCATCGGTTGTAGGGATCGTAACGACTGCACAGCCGGTCATTCGTGCCGGGGCGCCGCATTCGTCTACATTAATATGCGCCGTCTCGGCGCACAGAATACTGTTGAAAGGACGGGTCACCGCCTGCAAAGCCACCGAGTTGCCCCCGGTTCCGTTGAACACAAAAAAAGGAGCGGCTTCTCCACCGAATATACTTTTAATCTTTGCAACGGCAACCGCAGTCCAGGGGTCATCACCATAACCTATTGCATGATCCTCATTGGCCTTGATCACAGCCTCCATCACCAACGGATGAACGCCCGAATTGTTATCACTTGCAAAACTTCTCATTGTACTATATGATTTTTTGCGCAAAAGTACGGATTTATTCATTAATATGTCATTTTTATGATCCATATATTAAAAAAAGAAGGAGCACCCATCCGGATACTCCTACTTTATATTAACTTGTTTATTAGAATATTAACCACTAACTGAGGCGAAAATCCTTTAGGACTTTCTGCAACTCTTGGCGGGCAAAAAAGATACGGCTCTTTACTGTTCCGAGAGGCACGTTCAATTTGTCGGCTATTTCATTATATTTATAACCGCTCAGAAACATGGAGAACGGAACCTTCAATTCATCATTCAAACCATTGATAGCTTTCGTTATCTCTTGAATCTGATAGGATCCGTCAGGCGAGTCGAAACCCGAATCGTTTACGACGTCCAGATTATACAAATCGACACCCTGATCAACGACAGTTTGCGTACGAACGATCTTATGATAATTGTTTATGAAAATATTGCGCATAACGGTCAAGACCCATCCTTTGAAATTGATATTGTCAACGAACTTTTCCTGATTATCTAAAACCTTTAGCGTTGTGTCTTGCATCAAATCCTGGGCGTCATCCCGGTTTGCTGTGAGCATAAGTGCAAAATTCATCATGTTTTCTTGCATGCTCAATAATTTTTTCTGAAATTGCAACGCATTCATATTGTTTACTAATTTATAAAAGGTTAATACCGGCTAAGTACAGCCTCTCACTATTGAGGGACATCACAAATGTAGGAATAAATA
>JAJPZM010000020.1 GCA_021204335.1 Parabacteroides sp.
ACCAAATATTAGTTTGGTAATATCACCCAAATATTTACTAATTTCCAAATAGAATGCTTTCCGTGTTTTCTGACTGATTTTTGGAAAGAACCTTTGTTTACTAGGCATTTTCTGCCTGTGAATAGCGCTAACATTTTTCATAGTTTACAGTTTTAATATTAATACAGTGGCAAATATATAAAAGAAAGGCGGATAATCAAATTATCCGCCCGATAAATATCTTTTAGCAAGCCTTCAAACTCATATCGAGACTTTTCACCGAATGGGTCAGTGCTCCGACAGAGATAAAGTCTACACCACATTCGGCATAATCGCGAAGCGTATCGAATGTGATACCGCCGGAAGATTCGGTTTCAAAGCGTCCGCCAATCATTTCGACCGCCTTCTTTGTATCTTCGATATTGAAGTTATCCAGCATGATACGGTCGATACCGCCGACGTTCATTGCCTGTTGCAATTCGTCGAAGTTACGTACTTCGATCTCGATCTTCAGGTTCTTGCCTTTTTCTTTCAGGTAGTTCTGCGCGCGGGTAATGGCCTGTTCGATGCCGCCGGCAAAGTCTATGTGGTTATCTTTCAGCAGGATCATATCGAAAAGTCCGATACGATGGTTCACGCCGCCGCCAATCTTAACGGCATCTTTTTCCATCATACGCATACCTGGAGTTGTCTTGCGGGTATCAAGTACGCGGGTTTTCGTCCCTTCCAATGCCTTTACGTATTTGCGGGTAGTCGTTGCGATACCGCTCATGCGTTGCATAACGTTCAGCATCAGGCGTTCTGTCTGTAATAATGATTGTACCTTTCCTTCAACGGTAAAAGCGATGTCGCCTTTCTTTACTTCCGCTCCGTCGTTGATAAAGATTGTCATTTTCAGTTTCGGGTCGAAGTCGTGGAAGATGCGTTTAGCCATTTCCACACCGGCCAATACGCCATCTTCTTTGATGATAAGCTGGCTCTTTCCCATGGCTGTATCGGGAATGCAGCATAACGTTGTATGATCGCCGTCGCCAATGTCTTCGGCAAACGATAATTTAATTAAGTCGTTAATTAACTGATCCATGTGCTATTCTATTCTGATTGATTGTATAATCGCTTTGTCACCGTCGGCACGATAAGTGATGTTGACACGATATTCGCCCGAGGCGGTAGGTAGTTTGCCGACAAAGAAACCGGTATCCTTTTTATCTGCATGATGTACAACGGAGAACCCGGTAGGTTTGTTGCTCCCAAAGAAAGCAGACAGCATCTTGACTGCTTCGCTTCCGCTGCACTTTTTAGATGAGCCGGGTAGCGCCACGTCTACTTCCTGGTCCATTGTTCCTGATAGGGAAGAGGCATTTCCTCCTTTGAAGGCATTTGATATCGGAGTGATATCAGCAGCCATAACGCTTAAAATTGAGAATACGAATGCCAATGTAAGTAAGAATCGTTTCATAAGCTATCTCCTCTTTTTGTGAGTTTTCTGTGACAAAGGTATGTATTTTTCCTGTAAATTAGCGCCTTCAATACTAAAATGTCGATGAATGAAGATAGCACTGGTCGTAATAGGTAAAACGGATGCCGGTTATTTTGTAGAGGCAATCAATGAATATAAGAATCGCCTGGTTCATTATATCCCGTTTGATATAGAGGTAATTCCGGATATCAAGAACGTTAAGAACCTGTCGGAAACCCAGCAAAAGGAGAAAGAAGGAGAGTTGATTCTAAAGACTTTGCAGGCCGGCGATTATTTGGTTTTACTGGATGATAAAGGGAAAGAGTTTACATCTATGCAATTTGCAACTTATCTGGAAAAGAAGATGCATACGGTGCCCAAACGGTTGGTGTTTGTGGTAGGCGGTCCATATGGATTTAGTGAAGCAGTCTACAAAGCGGCTTCGGAAAAGCTCTCATTGAGTAAAATGACTTTTTCACACCAGATGATCCGGTTGATCTTTGTTGAGCAGATTTATCGGGCAATGACAATTCTAAATAATGAACCCTATCATCATGAATAAAAAAAGAGACGCACAAATTGCGCGTCTCTTTCCTAATATTTTGTTATTCCCTTGTTTTTTGCAATAACAGATAATCCAGAATAGTCATGGCTGCCATCGATTCCACGATAGGTACTGCGCGGGGCAATACACATGGATCATGACGTCCGCGGGCTTTCAGGATCGTATCTTCGCCATCCATATTGATAGTTTCCTGTTCCATCAGGATCGTTGCCACCGACTTGAAAGCTACGCGGAAATAAATATCCTGACCGTTGGAAATACCTCCCTGGATACCGCCCGAGTTGTTGGTTCGGGTATTGATATGTCCGTTATCATTAAAGAAACGGTCGTTACGTTCGGAACCACGATACAAGGCTGCATCGAAACCGTCGCCATATTCAAAACCTTTTACGGCATTGATTGTCAGCATGGCATGTCCCAATGCGGCATGCAGTTTGCCAAATACGGGTTCGCCCAGACCAACGGGAGCGCCTTTTATTACACAGGTAATCACACCGCCGATCGTATCGCCTTTCGATTTGACTTCGGCAATCAGAGTCTCCATTTCGGCCGCTTTGACCGGATCGGGGCATCTTACTGCATTATCTTCTATCAAATTCAGATCGTAATCCTTATAACTGCCTTCCAGTTTGCTAGAACCTACTTGCGAGGTATATGCCTGAATCTGTATGCCTTTCTGGCGCAACGCCAATTTTGCTATCGCTCCGGCAACGCAACGGGCTATCATTTCGCGCGCAGAAGAACGTCCGCCACCGCGAGGATCGCGGATGCCATATTTCGTCTGATAGGTATAATCGGCATGTGAAGGACGGTAAACCGTTTTCATATTGTCGTAATCAGACGAATGCTGGTTCTTATTCCAGATGATAAAACCGATCGGCGTACCGGTCGTTTTCCCTTCGTAAACACCGGATAAGAACTGAACCTCATCGTCTTCTTTGCGAGAAGTCGTTATCCTGGATTGTCCCGGTTTACGACGGTTTAACTCTTGCTGGATAAAGTCGGTATCCAGTTCGATACCGGCCGGACATCCGTCGATAACACCTCCGATACCCGGGCCATGCGATTCGCCGAACGACGTTAATCTATATATATTCCCGAATGTATTCATATTAATTAATATGATTATCCGCATAATGTCCTATTATAAATTCTGGATTTGAAGT
>JAJPZM010000322.1 GCA_021204335.1 Parabacteroides sp.
ATAAGCATTATGAAAATTAAAGAACTAGTATTAGCGACAATGTTTTGCGGTGCATTCGGATTGTTCACTGCGTGTTCGGAAGACATAAACCCGGTAACGGGCGATACGGATACAACTGATCCGGTGGCGGAGAGGTCGAAACTTATTTGACACTCGCTACTAATGTTAATAATGGCAATTTGTCAACTCGTGCAGGGGGAGAAGGTGATGGCAGTACAGATACAGATGAAACAGTTAATGAAATAGGCTCTTTAGCACTCGCCCTTTTTACTGTTAAAGATGGCAGACCGGATCAATTGATGCAATTGGATACTCAACCTGGTTTGTCAACAGAAAACAACAGTGGAAAAATTATACCAACAGCACAGGATGGAGAAGCTAATGGTTACTATTTGAAACCGATTAAGTTTAAAGTTACTCCAGATAAAGATGGTAAGGTACAAGTCGCAGTTGTAGTTTTAGCAAACTATGGCACTTTATTTACGGATGAGAATACAGCAGCAGACTTGGCTCAGGTAAAGACCTTTGATAAATTTAAGGAATTTACAGATTTGAAGATGTCCACTAGTTATGGTGTTCTTTATATGAACATGGATGGAGTTGAAAGACCTTTACCTGATGATAAAGAAGATCCTTATTATACGCCTCAATATCCTATATTGTATCCTATGAGTAGTAATGTTTGTATTATTGACATAACTCCTGGTGCGATTAATACTGTTGGTTATAACAAACCTGCTAATGGTTTAGCGATTGCTAAAGATTATTATAAAGATGAGATTCCCTCTGAAATAGTCGCATCTCCTTCGCAGTTAAAAATGATTGAACTATATCGTGGTGCGGCTGAAGTAGAATTAAAATCGTTAACATTTCAGAATTACGGAGATCAGGTATTTGATCATTTTATTTTGGAAGATGTTTTTATGATGAATGTTCCAACGATGGTAAATTGGTTTGCTTCGGTTGATGAAAGCTATGCTTGGGGAGGGGAATTGAACATGGCTTGGGATGCTTATTCTTCGAAAGTATTTGATAACATCTTACTAGCTAAGAACTCTAAATCTTTTTTGACAGGGAATGGCCGTATTGATAAATTTGGAGGAAATGGTGCTATCCCGTTTGTTCCGGGGGAATTTTGTAGTCAAACCATGATGGACTATACTTCTTTTTATGGATTATTACACTTCCCTCATAACGAAGAGAATTGGAGAGTGGGAGCCGTAGATAGTAAGATGTCTTATATTGATGAAACCGCTGGATCTAATGGTAATTATGGTCAGTTTAATGAAGCAAAGACGTATGAAATGACTTTGGATACTAAAGGGGATAGTAAGGATAAATATGAAGCAATTAAGTTTGCCGTTGCTCCAAGTGAATATTCGCTTGTGGAGGGAAAATTAGATATGAGTCGTGCTATTTGTTTGGTAGTAAGAGGACGTTATTATTACAAATCAGGTGGCGTTGTTGTAGGACCTGATGTGAATGATAGAACTGCTTCGAAGTGCTATACCGTTGTTGTCAATAAAGAAGGTGAATCTTCAACTATAAGTGGTGTGCCTAGTCATGTAAATTGTGTAAAACGAAATACTCGGTATGAAATATCTTTGACGATCAATGGTCCAGGTTCTGAAACTCCATGGGGATATGATAAAAATTCTTATGTAGTTCCTAAAGTGAAGATTGTTCCTTTTGGAGTAGTGGAGCAAAATTCCAAACTCGACTAACATATAAACTTCATACATTATTCCAACGGGACTGGCTCAACAGAGTTTCAGTCCCGTTTTGTTTTGCTTGTTGCAGAAAGATATGTTTTGAGATATTATCTCATTATTATCTTTGAGATAGCATAAATAAAGCTATCTTTGTGAGAGTAACTATTTAATACATACAGTCATGACATTTATAGCCAATCCCATTTACGACGTGGTTCTCAAATATCTGATGGAAGACGAACGGGTAGCCAAGATTCTGCTCTCGGCACTATTGAAAAAAGAGATTCTTGAACTTGAGATGCGCAAGCAGGAATACACCGCCATGCAGCAAAACCGCATCTCCCTTTTCCGTATGGACTTTTCCGCCAAGATACGCGATAACGACGGCTCGGAACACCTTGTCTTGATCGAACTGCAAAAAACATGGCTCGCCACCGAGACACTGCGTTTCCGCCAATACCTGGGCACGCAATATCTGAACAAAGAGAATATGAGAAGCGACAACGACAGTAACTACGGCTTGCCGATCATCTCGATTTATATCTTGGGCCATATCCTGGGCGACCTGAAAGAGCCGGTCATTTATGTGCGTCGCCGCTATCTCGACTACGACGACAATGAGATCGATCGCAAAGATAAGTTCATCGAAAGCCTGACGCACGATAGCATTATCGTCCAGATACCTTACCTGCAAGGTCGCACGCGCAACCGCCTGGAGCGTCTGCTGAACCTTTTCGACCAGGACCGTCGCCGCAAGGACAACGACCATTACCTGGAGATCGACGAAACACAATTCCATGACAAGGATGAAAAACTGCTTGTCGATCGTCTGCTTCGTGCCGGCACCACTCCCGACGTGCGTCGTGCCATGGAGGTAGAAGACGAAATCCTCTCCGAAATCGAAGCCCGCGACACCACCATCATGCTCAAAGACAAAGAGCTCGAACAAAAAGAGCAGATGATTGAACAGAAAGAGCAGGTGATCGAACAGAACAAAATACAACTTGAACAACAACAGCAAGCCCTGAAAGAAATGGTTCGGTTGCTGTCGCAAGCTGGTATTTCCATAGAGGATATAGCTCATAAACTATCCCTTTCCCCGGAAGATATCAATAAAATAACCGAATAAGACCACCATGCAAAACAATTTATCAGCATTGTCTGACGCTATTTAATGATCAGAATAGTTCATGCATAGGAAGTTTTGAACTATTGTAGAGTCATTCGGTTATAGCGACGGTGTAGCCCTGTAAGGGCGTAACAAACTAGCCCAGGGTTTTAACCCTGGGTATAAGTGAGTTAGATATATTCTTTAAGTCCTGTAAGGACGCAACAAGAAAATTGGTATATCTTGCAACGTCCTTACAGGACTCAAAGAAAAGAGCTTGAAACTTAAAGAAGGTGTCCTAAAAGGATGCCTTCTTTTTTGTTATGCGGCCAATTCATTA
>JAJPZM010000418.1 GCA_021204335.1 Parabacteroides sp.
TATATTGTGACACAGAATTCTCATATATTATGATACAACAATTTCATAATATATGGGAAAATAGTATCATAATATATGAGAATTTCATTAGCTGGGAACCAAATCTTTAGCTCTCCCTTTTCGGCATATTCTCCCGCCGGTATATTATTTCTCCTTATTATTTTGTAGTTCGTCGCTCTTTGCCTACTTTTATGCTTTAAATTTAAAAGTATAACTTATGACGGTAATAGATAGATTTCTAAAGTACGTTACGTTCGATACACAGTCGAGCGAAGAAACGGGGACAACTCCCAGTACGCCGGGGCAGCGCGTGTTTGCCGAAGCTTTGGTGAAAGAACTGGAAGAGATTGGATTGGAAGATATCACCTTGGATGACAACAGTTATCTGATGGCAACCCTTCCGGCAAATACAGATAAAAAGATACCGACAATCGGGTTTATCGCCCACCTCGATACCAGTCCCGACATGTCGGGCAAAGGCGTAACGCCGCGTATTGTCAATTATAAAGGGGGCGATATCGTGCTCTGTGCCGAAGAAAGTGTCGTCCTTTCCCCTTTGATGTTCCCGGAACTGAATGATTATAAAGGACAGGATCTGATTGTAACCGACGGCAAGACCTTGCTCGGTGCCGACGATAAAGGTGGCGTGGCTGCCATCATCGCTGCCGTTCAATACCTGAAAGAGCATCCGGAAATCGAACATGGAAAGATTCGCATCGGTTTCACTCCCGACGAAGAAATCGGCGAAGGAGCCAATCATTTCGATGTGGGAAAGTTCGGCTGCGAATGGGCTTACACGATCGATGGCGGACAGATAGGCGAGTTGGAATATGAAAACTTCAATGCCGCCGTAGCCAAAGTGTCTTTCAAAGGACTGAACGTGCATCCGGGCTATGCCAAAAATAAGATGCTCAACGCTTCGTTGCTGGCTATCGAGTTCGCTTCCTGGCTGCCTGCTTCACAGCGTCCGGAACATACCGAAGGATATGAGGGATTCTATCATCTCACGAATATGTCCGGTACCGTCGAGGAGGCTTCTTTATCCTATATCATCCGCGACCATGTACGTTCCTTGTTTGAACAGAAGAAAGAACAGTTGCAGGCATTGGTGAAACGTATGAATGAAATTCATCCGGACAGCACTACGCTCGAATTGCGCGACCAGTATTACAATATGCGCGAAGTGGTGGAACCGAAGAAATATATCATCGACCTGGCGTTCGATGCCATGGAAGCTGCCGGCGTGAAGCCGCTGGTAAAACCGATTCGTGGCGGAACAGACGGGGCGCGCCTCTCATTCATGGGATTGCCCTGCCCGAATATCTTCGCAGGCGGATTGAATTTCCATGGGCGTTATGAATTCCTGCCGGTCAACTCTTTGGAGAAAAGTATGCAAACAATAATCAAAATAAACGAGCTGCTAGCTCAGAAATCTTAAACGAAATAATAAACATGAAAACAACTCCGTTTACCGATGTGCACATCGCACTGGGAGCAAAGATGTATGAATTTGCCGGCTATAACATGCCAATCGAATATACCGGCATTATCGACGAACACATGACCGTAGTTAACGGTGTAGGTGTATTCGACGTATCTCACATGGGCGAGTTTTGGGTGAAAGGTCCGAACGCGTTGGCTTTTATCCAGAGCATCACTTCCAACGACGCCTCTGTATTGCCTTTGGGCAAGGCGCAGTATACCTGCTTTCCGAATGATAAAGGCGGTATTGTGGACGACCTGCTGGTTTACCATTTCGAACCGGAAAAATATCTCCTGGTTGTTAACGCCGGTAATATTGCCAAAGACTGGGACTGGTGCGTAAGTCATAACACCGTAGGGGCAGAGCTTGAAAACTCGTCCGACCGCACCGGCCAGTTGGCCATCCAGGGCCCGAAGGCTGTCGAAGTGTTGCAACGCCTCACTCCGGTCGATCTTTCTTCCATCCCTTATTATTCTTTTGTTACCGGAGAATTTGCCGGGTGCAAGAACGTGATTATCTCTAATACGGGTTATACCGGAGCCGGTGGTTTCGAACTTTATTTCTATCTGGACGACGCGATGACTATCTGGAATGCCATCTTTGAAGCCGGCAAGCCGGAAGGTATCAAGCCGATCGGTCTGGGTGCCCGCGATACGCTCCGCCTGGAAATGGGATTCTGCCTGTATGACAACGACCTGGACGACACGACTTCGCCGATCGAAGCCGGACTGGGCTGGATTACTAAATTCGCAGACGGCAAGAACTTTACCAACCGCGCCGAACTGGAACGTCAGAAGAAAGAAGGCGTAACACGCAAATTGTGTGCTTTCGAGCTGGTAGACAAAGGTATCCCCCGTCATGGTTATGAAATCGTGGATGCAGACGATCAGGTAATCGGTGTGGTTACATCCGGAACAATGTCGCCCGTATTAAAGAAAGGCATCGGCATGGGATATGTGAAGCCCGAATATGCCAAGGCTGGTTCTGAAATATTCGTAAAGGTGCGCAACCGCAACCTGAAAGCGCAGGTGGTGAAAGCTCCGTTCAGGAAGTAAGATTCCATCCGGAAAAATAAGATGAAAAGGAGAGGCTGTTGCATGTGAAGTGTAACAGCCTTTTTCTCATAAAAAAGCCAGGACGGGAGGGCTTGATATTGATCGTGAGAACAAATTTAGGCATCAGGCATACATTTATCTTAAAAATCATATCTGCTTTATATTTTTTCTTACCTTTGAGGATTTTTAAAAGGGTGATTATTTTTGATTTTCAATAGATTTTAGAAGTGTGGGTTAAAATAGTGTTAGCATGAAACGCAAATCTTATTTAATGAGCTGGTTTTTATTAGTGTTTTTTCTAATAATAACCTCTTTCCGTTCGTATGCTTCTCAGAATGCAGGAGAGGAGTATGTCTTGATCATTAATTCTTATACGGAGTCTACTCCCTGGAGCTGTCTTTTCACGGCCCCGGTTTATGAGCAAATGGCAACAGACAATGACAATTGGATTGCCTACACGAAAAATATGGATTTGATGTTAATGAATACGGAGGCCGATGTCGAAAACTTCTCCACTTATTTATCCCGGAAATATACAGGTACGCCTCCTTCCTTAATTATTTTATATGATTATCCGCATGATGTCCGTTGATTTATTGAACATCATATGAATGT
>JAJPZM010000052.1 GCA_021204335.1 Parabacteroides sp.
ATTACAACCAACAGTAAAAGTTCTTGGTATAGGATAGTTCGTTCTATCTATACCTAAACCTCTCCAACTCAAATTACTACTACTGCTTGCTTCCGGATTTGTTCCTGGATAACTTTTTATTAAAGCCAGATTCTGTCCTGAAATATAGGGGCGTATTTTTGATATATATCTATTCGTTTTGATAGGTATATTATACCCTAATGTTACATTTCTTACAGCCAAATAAGATGCATCAAATACCATCCCAGAGTGATAATAACGGAAAAGTTCTGTTGAAGGACCATAGGTCCGGGGAATTTTACCATTACCCGGATTTTCTTCAGATCTCCAGCGATCTTTTACATCTCTTGATACATTGAATACACCATCAAGATTCCAGCAATTTTCATATATACCGGCAACTACATCTCCACCTATTTGTCCTTGCAGGAAAATACTTAAATCGAAATTCTTCCATGAGAAATCATTCGTTATACCAAATAAAACACTAGGATTAGGGTCTGCTATTTTAACACGGTCATATATATCAATCACATGGTCATTATTTATATCTTTCATACGTGCCGACCCGATGACGGATGTTATATGTTTAGGTTGTGAGTCGAACTCTTCCTGTGTCATATAAACGCCATCAAATATATATCCCATAATTACACCAATGGGTTGGCCAACTTCCAACCGGTTCCAGTCCTCTGCAATATCATATCCACCAATTGGCACATTGTTGGGACCAAGAGCTTTCACTTCATTTTTGGGAATAGTCAGATTTACATTTGTCTTCCATTTGAAATTACCAATAAGGTTTCTGGACTCTACAGATATTTCATGCCCCCATGCCCGAAATTTCCCTATATTAGCTTTAATATTATCAAAACCAGTAGACCAGGGCATATCTATTTGGTAAAGCATTCCATCTGTAAATTTGTTATAGAAATCATATGTCATGAAAATTCTATCATTCAAAAAAGCCTAGCTCTAAGCCAATATCCCATTGGTCTGTTTCTTCCCATGTTAAATCGCTATTACCGATGGCAGTAATGCCTTTACCTGGAACCAATGTATTTCCTAAAATGTAATTACCGACTCCCACTGTAGACCAATGATCATAGTTTCCTATATTATAGTTACCGGTAACTCCATAACTTGCCTTAATCTTCGCATAATTCATTACATGATTTATACGACTCATAAAAGGTTCATCCGAGAATATCCAACCACCAGAGACAGAAGGGAATGTCGCCCAGCGATTATTTACACCAAATCGGGAACATCCGTCACGACGGATATTAGCCTGTAAGAAATATTTGTCTTTAAAACTATAATTTACACGTCCTATTATTGAAGCCAAAGCCCATTCATCAATCCCGGCATTTCCACCTTTAGTAGCTGCTGCATTTATCCAGGGTATATCATCATCTCCAAAATCAGTACCATTCAGATTACCATATTCTGAAACAAACTTTTGAGCAGAATAACCAGCCATAAGGTCAAATTTATGATCTTCAATCTCTTTTGCATATGTCAACAGGTTCTCTGCTGTCCAGGTATAATATTGTTCTGAATTATGCTGGCTATATGCTTTATTAGGTGGAGCTTGTACCCAAGAACCTTGTGAGGTTGATGGCATCCATTCTCTAAAACGTCGAGATCCCAGGTCGGCACTAATTTGAAATTTATACTTTAATCCGGCATAAATATCTACATCAGCAAAAGCATTAGCCAGGATTGTATATATCCGATAATTATTCAGCCTTTCATTTGCATAACGTTTCCAGTTTGGTTGTCCAAACATTCCCGGTGAATTGATAGCCACTGTTAGGTTTCCATTTTCATCATAAGGGCTTACACAGGGGTCTGCAGAAAGAGAGGCACTCAATATTTGCCGTTGACCGTCGGTATTTGCATTTGCATAATTTTGAATCATCGGTGATATATTCAGCCCTAATCGTATTTTATCATTCATCTGATATTCGTTGTTTGCCCTGAATGTATAACGTTCAAAATTAGAATTTACCACCAGACCTTCCTGTTTGAAATAGCCAAGAGAAATATTTGTATTGAATTTATCGTTACTAGCGCCTATATTAAGCGTATAATTCTGTATAGTGGCCGCAGAGCGTGTGACTTCATCAAACCAGTTTGTTCCTTCTCCATATTGTTCAGGATGTTGGTACATTTCCGGAACTCCACCGGTATAGCCTTCATATTTCGCTTTATCTTCATACCATTCTTTCTTATATTGGGCAAACTCTTTTGCATTCATCATATCAAAATTGTCAAAATCACTTAAGCCCTTAAGTGTCTGAACACCAAAATAGGTGTTTAAAGAAACTTCTGTACGTCCTTGTTTGGCTTTTTTAGTAGTAATAAGAACAACACCGTTAGCCGCTCTGGAACCATAAAGAGAGGAAGCAGCCGCATCTTTCAGAACTGTGAAACTTTCAATGTCGTCAGGGTTTAAATTATTCAAACCGGTTGATATCGGCATTCCGTCAACCACAATTAGAGGTTCGCTGGAGTTGTTTATTGAAGCTGCACCACGAATTCTGAAAGCCATTCCTTGTCCAGGTATTCCAGATTGTTGAACTACTTGTACACCAGGAATCTGTCCTTGAACTTTCTGAGATAGTTGTGCAACCGGAACATCTGCAAAATCATCAGCTTTCATTGTACTTACAGCTCCTGTTAATTCTCTTTTTTTCTGAGTACCATAACTTACAATAACTACTTCATCCAGTTTCTGAGTGTCTTCTTTCAAAGTAATCGTATATTGGTTAGAGTTAATAACCTTTGCTTCATAAGATAAATATCCGATATAAGAGACATCCAAGACATCTCCTACCGAAACTTCTAACGAAAATTTGCCATCCACATCGGTAATAGTTCCGTTAGTGGTACCTTTCACTACCACATTCGCTCCGATCACAGGTGTACCGGTAACATCAACAACAGTTCCTGTTATTTTCTTTACTTGCTGGTCAATGCCTGAATTCGTATTCAACGTTTTCAGGCTCAATACTATTTGCCTGTCATTTACTTTGTAATCGACATCTGTGCCATCAAACAACTTATGTAAAACAGATTCGACACTGTTCTCATTTATAGAAACTGATACTTTACGATCGACATTGATCAATTTACTATTATATAAG
>JAJPZM010000067.1 GCA_021204335.1 Parabacteroides sp.
AGGTAACATTTACTCCAAAATTGATTGTCCGTTGCAACGGATATCCCAAAATACCACCGGAAGAAACCAGATAACCATCATCATTATAATAACTTGCAACTTCCGGATCAGAAACCTTAATATGATCCAATGTAAATAGATTATTCGCATTCAAATAAACACGAGCACGTTCAATGCCGATAGCCTGTAAAAGATTTTTAGGCAATGTATATCCTATTTCAACTGACTTTAAACGGAGAAATGCCGCATTTCTTAACCACCAGGTTGAAGCAACCCCATTCACATCATCCATATAACCGGAATCATTTATACAAGCACGCGGCCAACGAGCGGCAGCATTTTCTTCTGCACTATTTGTTGCAATCCAACGTCCATCATAAAAATCCGTCAACATGTTCATAGTCGGTGTAATCAGCTGATGGGCCATTGTCTGTCCCTGGAAGAAAATATTAACATCTAACCCTTTCCAACCTCCATCTAAAGTGAAACCATAAATAATCTTAGGAATAGCAGAGTAATTGTCGTAATATTTCATATCATCTGCGGTAATTTGTTTATCACCATTCAGATCTTCATACTGTAAATCTCCAATCTGGGTTCCTGCCAAATGAGGAGAATTATCAATCTGTTCCTGAGTTTGGTAAATACCTATTGCATTATAAAGTTCCAATCCTCCGTAAGCATGGCCAGTCACTCTTCTCCAATCAACTTTATTCGTTGCTTCATCAGAATAAACCACTTTATTCTTTGCAAACGTAAAGTTTCCGGTTAATCCCCACGAAAAATCATCATTTCGATCCTAATAAGAAGCAATAAACTCAATACCTTTATTATTCATCTTACCAATATTTTCAGATGGTAATTTCAACCCGGAATATAAAGGAATGGATGCATTACGAGTAATCAAAATATCACTACGTTTAGAAAAGAAATAATCCACATCCAAACTAAACTTACCATTCAAGAATTGAGAAGAAAAACCTAAATTCGTAGTATGGGCCGTTTCCCAGGTAACCAATGGATTTGCGGTACGAGACAGATATATTCCTTTACTTGGTGAACCGAACTGTATGTTGCTTTCAGTAAATAAATACTGGGATAAATATTGGAAAGCGGTAATATCGTCATTACCCATTTTTCCCCAGGAACCTTTTAATTTGAAAAAATTAATGGTCGGTTTCAGATTTTCCCAAAATGATTCTTCCGACATCACCCAACCTGCAGAAAAGCCTGGGAACAATCCCCAGCGATGTCCAGGTGCAAAGTTCATAGATCCATCGTAACGCAATGTAACTTCTGCCAAATACTTATCTTTATATCCGTAATTAATACGTCCGAAAACATTCTGACGGGCTGTTTTTGTGAAATAACCGCTATTGGATTGATCTTCCGGATCATCACTACCAGCATTGATTTCCGGTATCTCCGTTGAAAGGAAATTTGTACGGTAAGCTCCCAGACCGCTAAAATCATATTTGCTTTGTTCATAAGCAACAAAAGCATCCACTTTATGATCGTCATTGAATGTATGGCTATAACCTAAACGGGCATTCAATGTTATACGGGTAGAATTGTCAGACCATTGGTTAACACTGATTGCACCGGTTTGATCACGCCGATTCTCATATCCCCCCCCCATATACCGGCCTGTTCCTGTCCAGAGGAGGCATATTCATACACGTCATACGGATGATTAATTGTTTTTCCATTACGAAACATAAAGTCCATTGCGGCATATCCTTCAAAATACAATCCCTTCGTTATGAAATCCATATCCACGCGTAAGGTCGGTTTCAAATTCAAATAATTGTACGTATATTTAGTTTCACCTGGATCTTTCGTTACCATCACTGCCGGATTTGTCGATGCATATTCCATACCTACCAAAGGATATTGACCATCAGGAGAATAAGCGCCATAAATCGGTTTACATTTCATCAAAAAGTCAAACAAATAGTTTGTCCCAAATACACCACGCGTACGCTTTTCCTGACGTCCCTGGGTGTCCAATCCGATTTTAATATATTTACCGACTTTTGCATCAATATTAGAAGTCAACTGATACTGCCCATAGTCCTGTGCAGCTTTCTTGTAAATAGCATCCTGCCACATATACTGAGCAGAAGTATAAAAAGAAATTTTATCATTACCCCCATTTGCAGATACGCTGTGCTCTGTCTGGGTTGCCCAATTTTTAGAGACTGTATCCCACCAGTTAGTACTGGGATACTGATAAGGGTTTTCACCGTTCTGAGCCCAATTTATTTGATTTTCCTTAAAAGTGGTTTCCAATCCATGCCCTGTCTGGTATTCATTAATATAGGTCATGTATTGATATGAATTCAGCATTTCGAGAACGCGGGCAGGTTGTGAGAAACCAACACGTCCGCTATAGGATAAAGTCGTTTTTCCTTCTTTACCACGTTTCGTTGTAACCAGAATAACACCATTCGCAGCACGTGCACCATAAATAGCAGCAGAAGCATCTTTCAAAATAGAGATAGATTCGATATCTTCCGCATTCAAACGGCTGAAACTACGGTCAGCAATACCATCCACAACAATTAGCGGGCTGGTGCTACCGAATGTACCCTGGCCACGAATCTGTATCGTTGCCCCATCCTCACCCGGTTCGCCCGAACGTGTATTGGCAATTACACCGGCTGTTTTACCGGCTAATGTATTACTTAAATTGACTGCTGCTATTTTTTTTCAATTCTTCACCTCCTACCGAAGAAATAGATCCGGTCAAAGTCGCTTTTTTCTGAGTACCGTAACCGACTACGGCCACTTCTTCCAATCCGATATTATTTTCCATAAAGACTACATTAAATACAGTCTTATTACCAACCACAATTTCCTGTGGTTGCATACCTATATAAGAAACCAGCAAAACTGCACCCGACGGCACTTCCAGTTCGAACTTACCATCGATGTCAGTTACCGTACCGATCGTTGTGCCCTTTACCTGTACAGCAGCACCCGGCACAGAAATGCCTTGCTGATCGTTAACCGTACCGGTCACTTTCTTTTCCTGTTGCAAATTTTTCATAACTTGCATACTATCATGCTTCTGATGTGTCACATCAGAAGCAGTAGCGTACGCTACTGAAAAAACTGGTGATAGGCCTAGTAATCCC
>JAJPZM010000179.1 GCA_021204335.1 Parabacteroides sp.
TCGATAACAATTCAAAGATACGACAGGCGGCAGGGGTGATAATGGGATATGATAGTGTAGCATGGAATATGAGGTGATATAATGAAATATCGTTGAATATACAGGAGATTTGGTTTAATTATATATCTTTGTATAATTGCATCCGGTAACGAGCCGGAATGATAAAAGGATAAGTATATGGCAAAGAAAATACCTTACGGATTGACAGATTATGTGCGTATTGTTGCAGAGGATTATTATTATGTAGACAAGACGCAATATATTGAAGAATTGGAAAATACAGCAGCTTTTCTTTTTCTGATCCGTCCGCGTCGCTTCGGGAAGTCGTTGTTTCTGAATATGCTTAGTTGCTATTACGATGTGAATTATACCGATCGCTTCAAGGAGTTGTTTGGTAATCAATATATCGGCAAGCATCCGACCGGAGAACAAGGAAAATACCTGGTTTTACGCTTCAACTTCAGCATGGTACGGGCAACGGACGATAAACTGGAAGCCTCATTCAACCGGCATATCAGCTTGGAAACAGATTATTTTGCCAGTGTATACGCTTCTTACTTCAAACCTGATTTCCAGGAACAGTTACGCTTAATACCGGAGGCTGCTGGACGCTTGGAATATATTTGTCTGTGTACTAAAGAGCAAAAACTGTCTATTTATTTGCTGATCGACGAATACGATAATTTTACTAATACGATATTATCCTCTAAGGGGAACGAAATATATCATTCGTTGACACATGATACCGGTTTCTATCGCTCATTCTTTAATGTGATAAAAGGTGTTACCACCGGCGCCGAAGCCCCTGTAAAGCGATTGTTTATCACCGGGGTATCGCCTATTACGTTGGATGATGTAACGAGCGGGTTCAATATCGGGACGAATATAACGACAAACCGGAGTTTTAATGAAATGGTTGGTTTCAATGAATCGGAACTACATGAGATGTTATCATATTATCAATCGGAAAGCATGCTTGCCGATCCTATTGTTGATCTCGTCCGAATGATGAAACCCTGGTATGATAATTATTGTTTTGCCAAGGACTGTATCGGTCAGACCATGTATAATTCGGATATGGTGCTCTATTTCCTGAATAATTATCTGTTAGATAAACATGCTCCTTCTGAAATGATCGACCGCAATATCCGAACCGATTACAGCAAGTTACGCCACTTTATCCGTATCGATAAGATGCAGGAAGAAGGCCGTTCGGTCATTACGCAACTGATCGATACCGGTGAAGTAAACGGGAATGTAATTAAAGATAGTTTTCCGGCAGAGAACCTGGCTGATCCGGGCAATTTTATCTCTTTGCTTTACTATTTCGGTCTGTTGACATACGACCGGGTGGAATATGGGGAGACCATTATGAAAGTTCCTAACCTTGCCGTTCGCGAACAGATTTACAGTTATTTGGTGGAAGCGATGCGGGAACGCGAATCGGTCTCTTTCCCGTTTATGGAATTGTCCGACCGGATGCGTCGTATGGCTTATTTCGGGGAATGGGAAGCCGCTTTGGACTTTTTTGCCCGCCAGGTGGATAAGAAAGCGGTACTTCGCGATGCGATTTATCAGGAGTCGACCATTAAAACGCTGATGCTGGCCTATATGGGATTGACAGATTACTTTATCATTTGGCCGGAGTTTGAAGCCGGTCGAGGTTTCTCCGACCTTTATCTGATGCCCAACCTGGCCAACTATCCGGATATGCAATATTCCTACCTGGTAGAATTGAAATATCTGAAACACGACGATACGACTACCGATGTGGAAGCCAAATTGCAGGAAGCCGAAGACCAATTACGCCGTTACGCTTCCGACGAAAAAGTACTCAGCAGTATCGGCAATACTCGTCTGCGCCTGCTGGCCGCCGTCTATCGTGGTTGGCAACCGGTTGCGATGCGCGAATATCTTTTATAAATGGGTCAAATAGTTGTCTATGTGATGATTGTTTTGTATTTTTATGCATGTAATAAAAAAAATAAACCTTCTTATGAACACAGACAATATCCCGAAGAGAAGACATTTGAGATCAGAACGTATGGCTTTACGGAACTGGCCCTGCTGTATAATCCGACCTTGCAACCCGGTTCGGCGGCCAATGCCCTGAGACGATGGATCAACTATAACCCCAAGCTGATAGCCGCCCTTGAAGAAGCTGGTTGGCTGAAAGGACAACGAAAGCTCACGCCTTTGCAAACCGAACAGGTAAGACGATTTCTGGGGGAACCGTAGGAAATTATCAATCGAAGAATCGGTCCGAAAAATGACGGAACAATATGATGGGTATCACTTTTGTCACAATTCAGTAGGAATATTTAATCCGTTTAGTGTGTTGAATGCTCTAAAATACAGAAGTTTCGACAGCTATTGGTTTCAGACGGGAACACCAACTTTCCTGGTTGAATTACTGAAGAAAAGTGAGTATGATCTGCGGACATTGATAAATGGTGTAGAGACAGATGCTTCCTCTTTTTCAGAATACCGTATGGAAGTCAACAATCCTATTCCGTTGCTTTATCAAAGCGGATATTTGACAATTAAAGATTATGATCCTCGTTTCAAACTTTATACGCTTTGTTTTCCAAACGAAGAAGTGAAATACGACTTTTTGAATTTTATAGCTCCTTTCTATACTTCTATATCAGATTGACGATAAAGGTTACCTGATCCCCTATACAGTAGATGGTCGTCAATTGGTAAAAGTAGGAGCCTCTTTTAGTTCCAACGACCGGAATATCGCTGGTTGGGAGGTGATGTAAGAACATTATTAATAGAGAATTATATTTGTGTATAGAAATAACTGATCTATAACCAATGATACTAAATAGGTTCAAATATGAAAAGAACAGAACATTCATATTTGTCAATATTTGAATCATCCCAAACTTGAACCAAACTATAACAAAGCAATCAAAATATATTATACTCGAAAAAAATATCCGGACTTCTTCAGCCGGAATTCGTCTGTGTGTAAACATTTCGAGTTAGTTGGTAAATATTATTTATTTATAATCATGATATATTCATATTTGGAAGGAAGACTAGGTAATTGTCTTTTTGAAATTGCTGCAGGTGCTTCACTGGCAAAAAAAATGGGAGTCTCTTAT
>JAJPZM010000119.1 GCA_021204335.1 Parabacteroides sp.
TAATATGGCTATAAGAATAGTTGGTGTAGACTTGCCACAAAATAAAAGAGGAGAAATCGCTTTGACTTATGTCTATGGTATCGGTCGGAGTGCTTCAAAATCCATTTTAGATAAAGCAGGCGTTGATCGTGATATCAAAGTAAAAGACTGGACAGACGATCAGGCTGCAAAGGTACGTGAAGTTATTGGCGCTGAGTACAAGGTAGAAGGTGATCTTCGTTCAGAAGTTCAGCTTAACATCAAGCGTCTGATGGATATAGGATGCTACAGAGGTGTTCGTCACCGTATTGGTTTGCCTTTGAGAGGCCAGAGCACAAAGAACAATGCTCGTACTCGTAAGGGTAAGAAGAAAACTGTTGCAAATAAGAAAAAAGCTACTAAATAATAAGAGTTGATATGGCAAAAAAAACAGTCGCAGCAAAGAAGAGAAACGTAAAAGTTGACGCTTACGGTCAAGCTCATATTCATTCTTCTTTTAATAACATTATTGTGTCTCTTGCCAACAGCGAAGGTCAGGTTATTAGCTGGTCTTCTGCAGGTAAGATGGGATTCAGAAGTTCTAAAAAGAACACTCCGTATGCCGCTCAGATGGCAACACAAGATTGTGCTAAGGTAGCTTATGATCTTGGTTTGAGAAAAGTAAAAGTATTCGTTAAAGGACCGGGTAACGGACGTGAGTCTGCTATCAGAACTATCCACGGTGCCGGTATTGAAGTAACAGAAATCATTGACGTTACTCCGCTGCCTCACAATGGTTGTCGTCCTCCGAAAAAGAGAAGAGTATAATTAACTATAGTTTCTTGAACATTGAATCCGGGATTGCGAATAGATTGCATAAAGACCTTATCCTCTCTGTAATCGCGGCTGCGCGGTTCCTGATTCAGACAGAAAAATTAAAACAATAAAAAATGGCAAGATATACTGGACCAAAAACAAGAATCGCCCGTAAATTTGGTGAGGCTATATTCGGACCGGATAAAGTTCTTTCAAAGAAGAATTATCCTCCCGGACAACATGGTAACGCCAGAAAGAGAAAAACTTCTGAATACGGAATTCAGCTTCGCGAGAAGCAAAAAGCAAAATACACATATGGTGTATTGGAAAAACAATTTAGAAACCTGTTCGATAAAGCACAGCGTTCAAAAGGTATTACCGGTGAAGTTCTGCTTCAGTTGCTGGAAGGCCGTCTGGACAATGTAGTATATCGTCTGGGTATGGCTCCTACAAGAGCTGCTGCCCGTCAGTTGGTTTCTCACCGTCACATTGCTGTTGATGGTAAGGTTGTGAATATCCCTTCTTACTCTTTGAAAGCCGGTCAGATCGTTGGTGTTAGAGAAAAATCTAAGTCTTTGGAAGTGATTGCTGATGCATTGTCAGGTTTCAATCACAGCAAATACCCTTGGATTAAGTGGGATCAGTCATCTTTAAGCGGAAAATTACTGCATCTGCCGGAAAGAACTGACATTCCTGAAAACATTAAAGAGCAGTTGATCGTAGAATTGTATTCTAAATAATAATTGATTTCCATGGCGATATTAGCATTTCAAAAACCCGATAAGGTATTAATGTTGGAAGCGGACAATTTCTTCGGAAAGTTTGAATTTCGTCCGTTGGAACCCGGCTATGGTATTACTATAGGTAATGCTCTGCGCCGTATTCTCCTGTCGTCACTTGAAGGTTTTGCTATTACATCCATTAAGATCGACGGTGTTGACCATGAATTTGGTACAATCCCCGGTGTTATTGAAGATGTAACAAACATTATCTTGAACTTGAAACAGGTACGGTTCAAGCATATTGTAGACGACATAGAGAGTGAAAAAGCAAGTATTACTGTTTCGGGTTCCGAAGTGTTCAAAGCCGGCGATATAGGTAAACAACTGACCGGATTCGAAGTATTGAATCCTGACCTGGTTATTTGCCGTTTGGATCCGAACGCTGGTTTCCAGATTGAATTAACGATTAATAAAGGACGCGGATATATTCCCGCAGACGAAAACAGAGACCCGAATGCCGACGTTCATACGATTGCTATCGACTCTATTTACACTCCGATACGTAACGTTAAGTATTCAATCGAGAACTTCCGTGTTGAGCAAAAGACGGACTACGAAAAGTTGGTTCTTGAAATAGCCACAGATGGTTCTATTCATCCGAAGGAAGCGTTGAAAGAAGCTGCTAAAATTCTGATTCACCATTTTATGTTGTTCTCAGATGAAAAGGTTGTGATCGAGACAATGGATACTGACGGCAATGAAGAATTCGATGAAGAAGTACTTCACATGCGCCAGTTGCTTAAGAGCAAGTTAGCAGATATGGATCTTTCCGTTCGTGCATTGAATTGCTTGAAAGCCGCAGATGTTGAAACATTGGGTGAATTGGTTAAATTCAACAAGAATGATTTGTTGAAATTCCGTAACTTCGGTAAGAAGTCGCTCACTGAACTTGATGAACTGCTTGAAAGCCTGAACCTTTCATTCGGTATGGATATCACAAAATATAAATTAGATAAAGAGTAAGTAAAGCGATGAGACATAATAAAAAATTCAATCATTTAGGTCGTACGAATACTCACCGTGAAGCAATGCTGTCTAATATGGCTTCTTCTTTGATCAAGCATAAGAGAATCTTTACGACAACAGCAAAGGCTAAAGCGCTTCGTAAGTTTGTTGAACCTCTGATCACAAAGTGCAAAGAGGATACAACTCACTCAAGACGTATCGTATTCAGTACATTACAGGGCAAGAACGCTGTAACAGAACTGTTCAAAGAAATAGCTCAGAAGATCGGTGATCGTCCGGGTGGTTATACCAGAATCATTAAGACTGGTAACCGTTTAGGTGACAACGCTGCTATGTGCTTCATTGAATTAGTTGATTACAATGAAAACATGTTAAAAGACAACACAGCTAAGAAAGCTACGAAAACAAGACGTTCTCGTAAGAAATCTACAGCTGCTGAAACTGCTGCTCCGGTTGCTGAAGCTCCCGTTGCAGAAGAAGCAACAGAAGAAAAAGCTGCAGAATAATATCTGTAACTACTATAACAACAAAAAGGGACTGTCCAAAAAGTGGATAGCCCCTTTAGCTATTGTTTATTTCGG
>JAJPZM010000430.1 GCA_021204335.1 Parabacteroides sp.
TTGTGTTATAGATTATATAAAACTATTTACGAGTTATACAATTGATTCCTCTACATTTCCTTTAATTTCTATTAAATACATATATTTGTTGCGTTTTTGTTACGTGAAACAAAAATAAATGCCTATCTTTACGGTTGTTAAACATAGCATTTTAATCAAGAAAGCGATATGGGAAGACCGAAAAAAACGCTGAAAGCCAAAGAACCGATACGTATCAGGGAGCGGAAACTCGCCGACGGCAACCGCAGTCTTTATTTGGATATGTATTCACGGGGAGTCCGAAAGGTTGAATCCCTCGGATTGTATATTGTGCCGGAAAAAACGCATTTCGACAAAGTACACAATGAACACGCATGGCAGGTGGCGCAGAAAATAAAGTCCGAGAGAATATTGGCCTTACAGACATACGGCATAGGCCAATGGGAAAAGATTCAACAGTCCTTTGTTCCCCTGACAAAGTTCCTTGAAGAATACGAGCAAGACTCAAGTGGTGTTTCTGCATCCACCGTCAGGGGACGGAAATACATGAGGTTAAGAGTTGAGCAATATCTTCGTGACATAGGAAGATTGCAGATGTCCATAATGGAGGTGGACGTGGATGTTTGCCGGGGCTTCATCAAGTTTTTGCGGATGTCAAAGAACGAACGGCTTAAGAAAACAGAACGGAATATAAGTAACTGCAGCGGTCTCCAAATCCAGACGATTTTTACCGGAGCTCTCAACAAGGCATTGCGTGACGGTATCATTGAGAAGAATCCGATGAAACAGTTGTCCGCCAAAGAACGCTTTCACCGACAGGAGAGCACAAGGGAATATCTGACCATCGACGAACTTAAATCCATGATTGCCATTTCTTGTGAGGACGAAACATTGAAGAATGCGTTTTTGTTTTCCTGCTTCACCGGGCTTCGCATCAGCGACGTGCGTAGCCTTACATGGGGCAAAGTGCTGGAGTTCCCAAACGGTAACGGGCAATATTTGAGAGTCAAGATGCAGAAAACGCAGAACTTCGTCAATATTCCCTTATCCAAGGATGCGTTGAAATACATGAGGCAGACGGACAGGCCGGATGAACCCGTATTCAAAATTTCTCCTGCTACTTCCGTGATCACGCAAAAACTACAAGCATGGGCAGACAAGGCCAACGTCAACAAACGGATAAGCTACCATGTCAGCCGTCACACTTTTGCAACGATGCTGCTTACTGTCGGAGTTGACATCTATACCGTTTCAAAATTGTTAGGGCATACGGATATAAGCTCCACGCAGATATACGCCAAAATTATAGACAAGAAGAAAGTGGATGCCATCAGCAAGGTTGACGACTTCTTTGACGCGCTTGAGCACGTGGGAAAGGAGATGGACAATGAAAATTGAAATACGTACACGGCCTCTGAAAGACGGCAACCGGTCTATCTATCTTGACTTTTATGAAAAGGATAGGCGCAGGTATGAATATCTGAAACTCTATCTCGTGCCTGAAACCGACGCGCAGACAAAGATACAGAACAAGAACGCAATGGATAAGGCCATAGAGATACGAGCCAAACGCCTGTTGGGTGAATCTTCCGATATGGCATCCGTTGAAAACGGGAACGGGGACATCCCTGTAAACGAGTGGATGATGAAGTTCCTTGAAAGGCAGAAAGGCTTGATGTCGCTGTCCCAAACATACATCAAGCATCTTATGGCGATTGTAAAGTTTGTGAATGATTATCTTGAATATATCCGCAAGCCGGATTTGAGGATGTCCGATTTTGACAAGGACTTTTATACGGGATTCATGGACTATCTGGCCAATGTATATGTCAGTACCAACCATCCGAAGCATGTACGGGGATTAGGCAAAAGCACTCTTTACATGTACCAATGCAAGTTGAATACAATGCTTAACGAGGCCGTGCGTGAGGGGGTTATCAAATGCAACCCGTACCATTCTGTTGAGCCGGGTGCAAGGTTGAAGAGACCAAAAGACAGCAGGGACTTCCTGACCGCAGATGAACTGCAGGCATTGATTACGGCAAAAACAGGAACACCGGATGTAAAGCGGGCTTTCGTGTTTTGTTGCTATACAGGGCTTCGGTACAGTGAAATATCCGTGCTGACTTGGGGTAACATACAAAACACCCAGTTTGGGCTGGCCATCCATATAGATGCCGTAAAAAAAAACAGAAAAACCGCTTGACGTGCCGCTTGGCAGGCACGCTTTGGAGTGGATGCCGGAAAGGAACGGGGCAAAAGACACCGACAGGATTTTTCCGATGCCCAATGCCGGAGCTTGCAACCGCGCCTTGAAAGTCATGGTGAAGAATGCCGGACTCAAGAAGCGCGTGTGCTATCACACAAGCCGCCACACCTTTGCGACATTGGTGATGTCCGCTACAAAGGATGTAGCGACTGTCAGCAAGCTGCTCAATCATTCGGATATTGCCACCACGCAAATTTATGCGGAAGTGCTGATGGATGACAAAGTGGCCGCGGTCAACAAACTGCACAGTGTATTCTTATGACATGATTTATTTTTATGAAACGATTATCCGACAACTTTCTTACGATATTATTGCCGCTTACAGTGATAGCCGCAGCCGCATTGGGAGCGGTCGCCGCCGTTGCGTTCCGCATGGAAGCAACCACGGCGGGTTTTGTGTTCACAGCCCTGTCATTAGCCGCATGGATCGGCTTGATGGCAGAATTTTGCCTTTTGTATGATATAATCATAGACAAGTGGTTTGTCAAAGACCGTCCCGTCCTGACCGCCGCATGGTTTGTTTTTTCCCTGCTGTTCGCCTTCATCTTCACGCCCGACAAACACATGGATTGGGGCACGTGCATCGTCATGTTGTCACTTTTCGCTGTGTTCTTCCTGCTCCCTTGCATCATCGGCATGGCCTACGGCAAGCGGATAAAATCATGGCTGCGGCAGTGTCGGGACAAGTTCATGCACCCAAAGCCGCAGGCAACGGAAGAACAGGCCGACAGGCTGGTTGTGGCCGCGCTTTCAGCACCGATGTCGCCTGCATCCATGAAACAGGAGGACGAACCCGCTTATTATGACAGGCTTATCTCGCAAGTAAATCCGGAACTTGTCAGACGGTTACCCGAAGCGTTGCAGACCAACGATGCCCTGTTCCTGCTTGTACTTTTCCGGGAGGACGGCTATCTGGGCGCGGACTTCCAACCGCTGATGAAAAAGGAGGACGACGGGATAAACCAGACCCTTTATGCCTACATTGCCAGCGCCATGTGCGCCGCCCTCAAAATCAGGAAAGGCAAGTGGGTCATCTTCGAGAAGTTCTGGCCGCTCAACAACGGCGCACAGTTGGCAAGCAACCTGAAAACCGCATCGAAGGCCAACCCGTCCGAACATCAGCGACATATCGCCAAACTGTTGCGCAAGGCCACACGCCTGCGTTCGAGGCTTAACACCTACGACCTTGAAGAGTTCAAGAAACTCCGACCGGAGACCTTTATAAAACCCTTTTCCATGTTCCTGTCATTGCAAGCCAGCGGCGGGATTTTTCATGTCCGCCCGTGAACGCCATGTTTCTTTCCGCACTTATGGATTGCTTTGTAAAGACTATCCGGGATTATGGAGGGTTTAGAGTTCCTTTATACATCGTTTTACGTTTATTTATTCTTGCATTTATAGTTCGCAAAATACTCTGTTTGTGTTGTTTATAAACAGGATTTCCAAAAACTTCCGCCATACCTTTGCCCTGTCGCCAAGACAAAGGAGCGACCAGAATATCCACTAAAAAATATATGCACATGGCAGAGCAACGAAAACTTTTAAGCACTAAGGAAGCCGCCGAATATTGCGGCTTCAAGCTGTCCTACTTCCGCAAGCTGATGATGCGGCGCGTCATCCCGATGTACAAGCCGTGCGGCAAGCTGTGTTTCTTCAAGCAGGAAGACTTGGACGCTTTCCTCACGGGTGTACGCATCTCATCGCAAGGGGAAATCGACGAGGAGGCAAGCCGTTACCTCGCAGGACGGAAATGACAATAACTTTTTATTCACTCTAAAATCAACGTAAAATGGAACAGAACAGAAACATGGAGCAGGCGGGCGGAGTTACCGCCGTTCCGACCGAAACGAAGACCGACAACCGGAAACGTGAAATCAGCAGCAAGGACGTGCAGGCCATCCGTGCGTTCTTGGAGAGCATAAGCATCTACGAGGCGGACGCATTACGTGTGAGTGTCGCCATTACCGACGGCAAGGTAACCGCTGACAGCATTTCAGCGGACGACCGTCTTGCACTCAACCGCTATCTCAACAGCGGTACGGCCAACGACCGGCTGACGGAGGACAATGCGCAGGAACATCGGCTGAACCGCACGTTCGGACTGTTGGAGCGCGTGGCGGTGTTTTGCGACAAGCGGCAACTGGTAACGGTCAACAAGGCATTGCTTTCCATAGCGGTAAATACGGCGGACATCAGCCATGCCGTGTCGAACCTCGACAAGCGTCTGGCATCCGGCCAACCGTTTCAAGGCAATGCAGGCAACAACGGAGCAAACAAATGACAGCGTGCAGGAGGTGGAAAGACATACGGACGATGTTCATACAGCCTCTTTTTCTTCCCTCATTTCGGGTTGGGAGATATTGACGGGCTGGTGCAGGTTGTCGGCAAATTAGTTCTTCCCCCTTATGCTCCATTCGGTAATTGAAGCCGTGCGGGGCACAACGAAAAATGCAGGTGGGTATTTCCATACCGACACCTGCACGGCTTCATTCCATTCATGCAAGAGTAGTATCACATTTATATAGGCTAAATTTTATGGACAAGGAAACATACAAATTCATGTACCCGACAGGAATTACCTCATTCGCATTCCTATTTTCTGGCTGTGCGCTACAATGGCTGTGCGGAACAACGACCGATGATGACGGCAAGGAAATTAGTGGCTTCGTATTGTTTGGCGACCTGTTGGCGAGAATGGCACTTGCCGCCGGAGAGGGTAAGGGATTCCGCAGGCCGCTCATGCTTTCCGCAGGTCAGGCGCAGTATTCCGAAGAACAGCTTTCCGCACAATGGAACATGGGCAGAAAACGCATACGCAACTTGCTGGATATGCTTACGGACTTGGGGCTTATCGGCACACAGCGTTCAAGGGTGGCATCCATCATGATTTTTCCATGCCTTACTGGGTGGGAAACAGCAGGGGAAGGTATCATATCCAACCCTTTCCATAGCAAACAGAGGGGAAAATAAGAGCCTGCCCGAAACGGCAGGACAGCCCGGGCTGGCAGTAGTTTGCGTTTCCCGTTGTGCCATAGTCCGGCATTTTGTCCGGCAGCCGTTTGGTCCGGTAGTGGCATACGGACAGCAGGAATGGCATGGAGCGTCAGCGTTGAGTTGCGAGATATGCCGGGGTATTACCGCCTTCGGACGATATTACCCCGACGCTCTCGCAACGGTCTGCCAGACCGTTGTCCCAGCCGCTCGCAGGCTCGCAGCTTCCCTCTTTTAGATACCGTTTCACGACTATTTTAAGGACTTTCGTGTATGATACAAGAAGAATATACCCCTAAGCAGCAATCCGGGCAAAAAAAGCCCGTTATAAGGCGTGACAAGGTGGTGGTCACCAAGGTCACGGCACAGGAACTTTCGCAAATTAAAAGTTCCGCAGGGCAATGCGGCATGACACGCAGCGACTTCATCCGGGCAAGGGCACTCGGATATAAACCGAGGCAAAGGCTTTCAGACAAGGAACTGGACGGTTTGCGGCAGCTTGCCGTCTGCCGGACGGACACGGTGAACTTCGCCAACGCCCTGCACGGGCTGACTGACGACGAGAAGGTAAGGCTTTTCCGCCACCAGCCGACCATGCTCGAATGGTACGAGAAAGTGGCGCGGGTCACGAACCATGTCACCGCCTTTTTGAAGTCCGCACAGACGGCGAACAGCTATCCGGCAGGGACAACGGATGAACCGGACGGGGAGGATGCCGTATGATAGCCAAGGCAAAGGCCGTAGCCCACGGCATCAGGGCGATGCTGTACGTGTCGGGCGAATCGAGGAACAAGAAACACCCCGAAAAGATAACGCGCGTCTGCGATAACTTCATGCCACAAGGCATGGACGCGACGGGCATCTGGACGGAAATGAAGTTTGCCGCCATGAACCACTCGAACATCAGGAACAATGTCATCCGCATGGAGATAAGCCCGGCAATGGAGCACACCCAAGATTTTACTTTGGACGATTGGCGGCAACTGTGGAATGATTTTGCGGCAGCTTTCGACAGCCAAGAAATATGCGACAAGGACGGCAAAGTCGTTTCCACACGAACCAATGTATCGGGCAGCAAGTCCAGCGTCTGGCTGCACGAGGAATCCGAGAGCGGCATACCGCACCTTCACGCCATCGTCAGTCGGGTGGACGAGAAAGGCAACATCAACAACGACCACGCGATCCACCTCCGCGCACAACGGGCGGCGGAAACGATAGCCCGGCAAAGGGGCTGGACGACCGCCATGCACATACACGAAACGAATATTCCGCAAGTCAGTGCCGACTGCACGGACGCTTTGCGTGAACTGCCCGATTGGTCATGGGAGGGTTACACGGAGAGGCTTGCCGCCAAAGGTTACAAGCTGTATCTGCGCAAGGACAAGAAAGACGTGATACGCGGCTATGTACTTCAAAAGGGCAACGCGAGGTACAAGGCTTCCGAACTCGGAAAGGGGCGCAACCTGACCGCGTCCCGTATCAGGCAGACTTGGGAGAAACTGCATCCCGAACAGGCAAGGCAATCACGTCCGGCACCCGAACAGACCGTTGTACCGCCACCGAAACCGCCCGTTTTCCACGAGGCCGCACAAAATCCGCAGCCCCGTATACAGCGGAACACTACGGTTTACGAGGATTACACTGCATGGCAGCCCGACCGTCTGCGCACGGAGTTTGAACACGACGGAAAGACCTACGACCGCTATCTTCCCGAAAAGGTGCTTGACTGCCTGAACGACGAGTTCGACTACCGGGAACTGGCCAACTGACAACCCTTGCAGAACCTTGCAATGGCCTATTTTACGCTGGTCGCTTCTCCATATGGGGAGGTGGCGGGCGGTGGTGGCGGCGGTTCGCAATCCGACCTCAAATGGGGACGCGACCCGGAAGAGGACGAGATTGAATTTGCCCGCCGTTGTGCGCGGGAGGCTTCACGCAGGCTCGGCACACAGAAGAAATCAGGAATGAAACGCAAATGACCTAAAAACATCATAGACAATGAAATAACCCGATACTGCCGCCTTACGTGAGCGGCTTGCCAATTATACACCCGGACAAGAGTTGAAACAGGACACGCAGGAACTTGACGGACTGCTTCAGGAAGTCAACTGCCAGATAGTCGAATTACGCAATTTGCTTGGTGAAATCAACGCGCTCAAAGAAGAGCTGCACGGCATACACGGCAGCCTGAAGCATACCGCCCAAAGGGAGCGGACGGCCTTCAATGCCTCGCTCGCAGCAAAAGACAGTGCGAACAATATCGTGGACGGCATCTGTAACGCCATAGCCAAGGCGGAACAGGACACCGTTATCCCGGCCAAAATCGGCACGGAAGAACTGGAAAAGGTAAACCGGTGCTCCGCTGCCCACATCAAGGCCGAGGAAGAACTTTTGGGAAGACACAGAAACAAGTTAGCCAAATACCTCCGCAACAACGAAGGCATCTGGCTGTCTAACTGCTGGCCCATTTTCATGCTGGTCGCACAAGTCGTCTGCTACCTCGTTGTAGTCCTGTGGGCTTTGCTGAAAAGCTGAGTTTCGTATGCAATTTCTTTCGTCCGCATACGCTCATGCAAAAAGATAGCGGCCATGTTGCCGATGACCGCCATTAAGGTAACATAGCCGGAAGTATTATACTTTTCAGGGGTGCTATTTTACGAATTCAACTTTTGCACTATACAGAGTAACAAAAACAAACTTTTTTTGGGTTAAATCGTTCGTTTTCGGCGGCAAAAGTACGAAAATATGATTTATCCAACAAGAAAATAGACAATAAATTGCATATCAAGCCTTTGGGTAGGGCGATTTTTTCCGGACTGTCCGAACAATACCTCCTTTTTTCGACCGACTTTTTAACGAACGATTTAATCAACAAATAAAACGGCATAACCAATAAGTTATCAGCCAGATTATTTGTCGGTTAAGTGTTTTTTGTGTCAAAACCACAGGAAACACGGCACGGACAGACGTGCAGATGATATATAAACAAGGTGCAGATAAGAACGGAATATGACAATTAGACGAACACTGTTAATGTTTCTACTATTCTGCGGCGGGGTTGTTTCCGCGCAAGAGCCGGATTCGGTAAACACCGATACGACGAGTGTCCGTATATATTATCGTGTAGGACGCTCGACACTGGATACGTTGTTGCGTGATAATGGAACCCGCCTGCGGGAGTTTGGCCGGTGCGTGGAGGCGTTTCTCGCCGGCACGACCTGCCGTATGCAGAGCGTGCGGATTACTTCAGGAGCTTCGCCGGAAGGCGGCAGCACGGTTAATGACCGGCTCGCCAAGGAGCGTGCAAAACATATCGGCGCTTTCCTGCGCCGAAACGCCCGTTTAGACACGCTGCGTTTCGAGAGCCAGCCCGGCGGTGTCGATTGGAAAGGGCTTGAAAGGCTGGTCGCCGCCTCGGAGATGCCTTACAAAGAAGAGGTGCTCGACATCATGCGGAACACCCCCGAATGGATTTACGACCGCATGGGAAAGATTACGGACGGGCGCAAACGGCAGTTAATGTTGCTGCGCGGCGGCCACTCGTGGCATTACATGGAAGAGCATTTCTTCCCCGAACTGCGTTACTCTGCCGTGAGTATCTTCTGGGACATGACGCCGAAACTGCTTCCCCGGCTGGAACCGCTCGTATGCTAACCTTTACGCATAAACGATACGATTCGGCTAGCCGACCTGATTTACATAGAGGTTCCCTCGGAGGCCTCGAAGAAGCCGTTCTATATGGCACTGAAAACGAACATGCTGTACGACGCAGCGCTCGTGCCGAACATCGGCGTCGAGTTTCACCCCGGCAAGGGCTGGACACTCGGCGGGAACGGCATGTATGCGTGGTGGGACAACGACCGGAAGCACGACTACTGGCGCATCTACGGCGGGGAGCTGGACGTGCGCAAATACTTTGGCAGACGCGCCAAGGAGAAACCCCTGACGGGACACCACCTCGGACTGTACGGCGGTGTCGTCACCTACGACTTCGAGCTGGGCGGATGGGGCTACCTCGGTGACAAGTGGAGCTATTACGCTGGTATTGAGTACGGCTATTCGTTGCCCGTGGCCAAGCGACTGAACATCGACTTCGGAATTGGTATCGGTTATTTCGGCGGCGAGTACAAGGAATATGTGCCTATGGACGGGCACTATGTATGGCAGGTAACGAAACAGCGCCACTGGCTCGGCCCGACGAAAGCGGAGATTTCGCTCGTGTGGCTGCTCGGACGCGGCAACACGAACAAATGGAAAGGAGGCGAACGATGAAAAAGGCATTCTACACGGCGGTCGTCGTCTCCCTCGCCGCACTGACCGCCTGCGAACACAAGGAACTGTGCTACGAGCACCCGCACACGACGGAGGTAGAGGTGGTGTTCGACTGGAACTACGCGCCGGACGCCGAGGCGAACAACGAGGTGGAGAGCATGTGCCTGTGGTTCTACCCCGTGGACGAGGCGGGACAGCGCACGGGCGCCCCCATCTACCAGAGCCTCGCGGGCATGAAGGGCGGCCAAATCCATATCCCCGTGGGGCGTTACGAGGTACTGTACTACAACAATGACTACGAACGGGTGCAGTTCCGGGGGCGGGAGAACTTCCTGACCCATGAGTGCTACACCCGCAAGGGCAGCCTTTTCGAGACGGTTTCCGGCAGGGCTGCGGACGATACGGCACCCCGCGCCGACGGCACGGAGGAAGAAACGGTCGTGATTACGCCCGACAAGATGTGGGGCGACAACGCCATGAACGTGGAGATTACCGAGGAGGGCCTAAGCTACTGGTTCGTCCGCGACGGGGAGACAGAGATAACGACTGTCGCCAACGACGAGAAGCGTTTCATTCTGATGCCGCACGAGCAGGTGTGCGACTACACCTTCGAGGTGCGTAACGTGGAGAACCTGAAATACGCCACCCGCGTATGCGCCGCCCTCTCCGGCATGTCGGGGTCGGTGTTCTGCGCCAAGGAGGAACTGACGGAAACGTGCGTCACGCTGCCCTTGGAGGCGGTGTCCGACGGGGTTTCGACCCTCATGGGCGCGTTCCATACCTTCGGGCACCACAACGCCAACGACGAGCGACATATCCTAACACTCTACGCCTGGCTGGAGGATGGGAACGGGTATTACGGCTCGGTCGATGTGACAGAGCAGGTGGACAACGCTGAAGACCGCCGCAACGTGCATATCGTGGTGGACGGCTTCAAGCTGCCCAAGCCCATCACTAACGGGGGCGGACTCCACCCCGACGTGGAGGAGTGGAACCCGGTGGACGTGGATATAGACATGTAAGGCATAGAAACGTGTAACAAACAGATAATGAAAACAAACCCAATATTAAATCTTTTAAATTTCAAGTTATGATGAAGAAGTTTTTCTTTTTTGCCATAGCCGCAGCAGCTATGGCTTCGTGCTCGCAGGACGAGACAATCGGTGTCAACCAAGGACAGGGAATCAGTTTCCGCAGTTCCACAGACAAGGCTACGCGCAGCTCGGAAACGACCACTGCCAACCTCACGAGTTTTTACGTGACGGCATTCGATGAAAGCGGAGCCGGTTACTTTAAGGATATAAATTTTACCGGTTCACAAGGCGAAAGCTACACATCCAATCCGGCGTATTACTGGCCGGGCGACGACGGCCAGCTGACGTTCCGTGCGTATGCCCCGGTATCAACCGACATCGGCGGCACAATGTCTCTTAGCAAGGGGGACGGAAACACGCTGACCGACTTTACGCCGAAAAGCAATGTCAGCCAGCAAGTAGATCTCATTTACGCCACCGCGACCGGCAAAAAGTCGGATAACGAGACCAGCGGCGTGCAACTGGACTTCGCACACATGCTCTCGCAAATCGAAACCAAGGCCAAGAACACCAACACAGGTTATACATACAAGGTAATGGGCGTGAAAATTGGCAAGGTCCTTTCAAAAGGAACGCTCGACTTCGACAAAGCCGTATCAGAAGAAGCTACCACGAAAGCAAGCGCATGGACTTCGGGTAGCGAAAAGTCAGACTATACGGTAGAGTACACAACAGCACGCCAGCTGAACGGAACGCCACAGAGTCTCATGACGACAGACGGCGACAATGCCATGCTTATCCCGCAGCAGCTTACGGAATGGAAGCCCGAAACAGACAACTCTAACGAAAACGAAGGCGCATACCTTGCTGTGAAGGTGAACATCGAGACCAAGGACGGCGCACTGGTTTATCCTGATAAAAAAAATGAATACGCTTGGACAGCCGTGGCTATCGACACGAAATGGGAAATGGGTAACAAGTACATCTACACGCTGGACTTCTCCAAGGGCGCAGGCAATATAGATCCCGAAGACCCGGATAATCCGGGCGAAGAGATTCTCGGCGGCCCGATTGTATTCACGGTCAGTGTAACCGAGTGGACTCCCAACGACAAGCCTATCGAATTAGGCCAGGAAGAGAGCGGCGAATAATACAGACCAGCTTTCCGGATTCCGGAGAGAGAACAGAATACAGAAAAACCGGTCCGTCCCCGGCAAGGACGGACCGCCATACAGGCCGGGCGGGGTTGAATGTCCCCTCCCGGTCACGAAGACTTCCCGCAGCGGGAGGTAAAGAGAAATAAATAAAGATACAGCAATATGAGGAAACGAATAAAAGAACGGCCATTCAGCGGGACGCTCCGCCGTGCAGCGATGCTCGCGGTTTCGGGAGCGTTCCTCGTGTCCTGCTCCGAAGAGCTTACCCCCGACACCGTTACCACGGGGCCAGTCTTGCGTTTCAGTGTCGTGCAGCCGGACGGAACGGACGGACAGCGGGCGGCGACGACCCGCAACACACTCGTCACCACAGGGGATTTCCATACCTCGTTCGGGGTTTTCGGGTACACCTATCCCAACGCAGAGGGCTGGGACAATACCCGTACACCCGATTACATGTATAATGTCGAGTACAAGAAGGACGATACGGGCACCTACTCCTCCGCCCCCACCTATTATCTGCCGGGCAAGGGCACGGGAACGGACATCTCGTTCTATGCCTATGCGCCCTATGGGGCCGAGGGGCTGGTCGTACCGGGGCAGAACGCGGGCGGCGCTCCCACGTATGAATATACCGTGCCGACGGACGTGGAGCAACAGATCGACCTGTGCTTTACCGGACGCGTCGAAGTCAAGAGAGAAACGGAGACGGCGACCGTAGAGCTGCCTTTCCAACATGCACTGGCCGCCGTGAGCTTTGTCGAGGGCAGCGAGATGGCTCCAGGCACCATCACCGGCATTACGCTCACGAATCTATACGACAAGGGCAAGTACCATATCCAAGAAGAAGAGAAAAACTATTGGGAGCTTGGCACTACGAAGAAAGACTTCTCACGAACGCTGGAGGTGAAGATTCCCAATGAACCGGGAACCCCCATCACGGACTCGCAAAAGCCATTCATATTGATGCCGCAAAGTGTCAACGACGGCAGTTCCGAACTCCGAGTGAACTATACAGACAACTCCGGGGTGGAACGAACCCTGACCGCCCCTCTTAACTCTGCTGGCGGTACTGCTGCTTTTCAGTTTTCCGAGGGCGAGCACTTCACTTTCAAAATCAATATTGTCAATGACAAGCTGAAAATAGAGTCCGTGGAAGCCACAGAATGGCAGACCGGCCAGACAATCGATGTGGGCAGCACGCGCTTCTACACCGCGGAAAAGCTGAAGACAGGCGACTATTTCTACTCGGACGGCACATGGTCAGACGGCGGGCTGCGCCGTACTGACCCGCTGAAAGGCGAGTGGGTGATAGCCGACCCGAAACCCAAACCGGTAGCGGACAGGAAAGTCGTGGGCATCGTGTACCTTACCTACGACGAGCATCCCGAACGCTTCAGGGAAGCCGAAGTGCAGAAGCTGCGGGAGATGGGCATCGGGGCGCACGGGCTGGTTCTGTCCGTAAAGAATGCCACAACCGCTGTGGCGTGGGCTGAGGAAAGGAAAGACGAAGAGTTAGTCAACTTAAAAACGCGAGCCGACCCCTATAAGGACATCAGCGGATTGTCTAACTGCAACCTCATGAAGGAGAAATACGGCAACTTGGACAGATACCCCGCGTTCAAGGCTGCGGAAGCCTACAATGAGACCTGTCCGGTTCCCAACATGACGGGCTGGTATCTTCCGGCCAGTGGCCAGTGGTGGGACATCTTGCAATATCTGTCCCGAGTTCCGTGGCTTGCAAGTCCGACAATACAGACGAGCACAGAGAAGGAAAATTGGAACTCTGGTTATGAGTTCCGTAACACAGGTGATGGTGCAGACGCTACAACTCTTACTAATTCCTTAGATGACTTGAACGCGTGGATGTCGGGAATAGCCGACAGCGATAAGGACGAGCTTCTTATTGGGGATGACAAGACCTCTATGTATGGCTTTTTGTCGTCCTCGGAGCATAAATACGTCTATGCCTGGGGCTGCAGTATAACGAGAGAAATTATAGAGAAGGATGGGGGTATATACGCTTTACTCACTATTACGCTAAGGAAAAAGAGATGTACGATGTCCGCCCCGTCCTCGCTTTTTAATCGACAAAAACGAAAAAAGATGGTAAGATACAATAATCGACACTTTTCAGGGAAACCGGCGGGACGGCTGCATCTCGTCGGTATGCTGTTGGCAACCCTGTTGTTTGCCGCCTCGTGCAGCAACGAAGATATTCCGGACGACGGAATGCAGCCGGCAAATAATGCGCGCTATTCGATTACCGTGTCCGACGGCGGCTTCTCATCGGCAGACGCACCGCAGACACGCGCCGTGGAGAACGGCTACGCGACCGAGTTCACGGACGGCGACCGCGCCGGACTTTACGCGGTCGATCAGGGCGGTATCGTAAGGCTGGAGAACGTGCCGGTTACGGCGACCAGCGACGGCACGAGCGATGATGTCGTATGGTCTCTGCCCGACGGAACCTCGCTCTGGCATAGCGAACTGATGAACTATTTCCTATACTATCCCTACCAAGCGGAGATGACGGGCAAGGTCGATGTAAACGCCCTCACTTCCGCCGGAGAGTTCTTCTTGTCGCTTATCGAGAACTGGCAACCAAGAGCCGACCAGAGCGAGTATGCCGACTACACGGCCTCCGACCTGATGGTGGGCAAGGGTATGGTAGGCACGGTGGAAAATCATCTCGTGCCGCTCGATTTCGAGCTGGAGCACTGCATGGCGCTGGCCGTCGTGGAAGCTCCCGGCACGCTCTACCACGTCACCAGCTACAATTCAAGGGAAACGACGTGCGATATTAACATCTACCCGCGCTCGGACATCGGATTTGACGGGGAGGCACAGCCGTACCTCTTCGAGGAGCTTGTCCACCGCTACCGCTATATCGTCAATCCCAAGCGGGGCTTTACCCTGACGGGGAGCTACACAGGCCCGACGAACGAGTACAAATACGACTTCGAGGTCAGTAACGGCAAAAGCGACCTGACAGCAGGTTACTACACGAATTACCCCGTGGACGGCGGACTGGAGGAAAAGACGGGAGACTATCACGAGATGGGTATCGTGCGTATCGGCGACCTGTTCTGCCCGAATGAGGATATTACGGACTGGTACCTCGTGCCCCAGGAGGTGGAAACGCTTGCCGAGAACGACAAGCCCTCCGGCATCGTGTTCCAGACCGACAAACGCCGTTTCGGCATCGCCGAGAAGGACTTCTTCGAAAACAATGGCAATACCATGCACGGGCTGGTCGTGTCCGTAAAAAAAGAAAACCACGTCTGGTGCTCGTCGTCCGAATATGTAGAAGACACAGAACTGTACAACTGCAAGACAGTGGCGGACTGTTACAACAATATCAGCGGTCTCTATAATTGCACTCTTATCAAGGAGGAGAATGGGAGTTTCGAAAATCACCCCGCTTTCAAGTTCGCAGACGAGCATAATACAGTCTGTCCCATACCCACCGGCCAAAAGACGACAGGCTAGTATCTGCCTGCGGCCGGTCAAATATGGGACTTGTATCAGAATCTGGGTAACATTAAGGAACTGGCCCAAACAGAGCAGCAGACCTCTCCAGAAAGTCTGGATAAAAGAGTATCTATTGGTACAGATTCTCAAATTATACAAGAGATGAACAAATGGATGAGAGCAATTTCAGCGGAGGGTAAAAATGATTTCAGCGTGGGTTATCATCAGACTTCCTCGGAATGTACGGAAGAGAACAGAGTATACTGTTTTATTAGTGCTGACGGTATAATTTGGGGCAACACTTATAAGGTAGTAAATAAGCACCAAGTACACCCCGTCCTTGCTTTTTAGGCTGCCCGCACGGGGGCGTATCATTCTGCCACGTGTTCCCGAAACAATCCCTATGGAAAGGTTCGTGAAAAGGGTGTCCGTCGGCAGGGAACAAATGAGAAGAGTGCCGATTTCACGGTCGGCACTCTTTGTTTTCTATTCCTTGTCTTATACTCCGGTACTTCGGTTCTTCCCTGTCCCGACACTCCCGACCGGAAACTCACTTATTTCCCTTTGATTCATGGAAAAACAGTTCCACTCTGGTATGCCGGTTGGCCGCCGTGGGAATGTAATCGGAAATACCGCCTTCGCCGGTCTTGGTGTTCCTGTCGGGCGACAATCCCTACTTGTTCAGTTCCGAGATGATATAGCCGGCCTGCGAAACGTTCAGGGCGTCGTTGATACCGGCTGTTCCAGTCGCGCTATCGACCGCCCCGTAACCTTCACAACCAGACCGTACTTCTTCGCCACTCGTGTCAGTTCGTTGAGATTGACCAACTGGAAAGTGTTTATCAGGTACGACGTGTCGAGTTCAAAGAAAAAGAAGATGGGAGCAAAAAGAAACACAAAGGCGGTTATTCCTTGATTTTACTGATGAGTTCGGTTGCCGTGATGTCCCGCATAAGGGTAAACCCGAACCACTTCCTGCCCAAATCTTTAATTGACGCCCCTATGTGGTACACTTCATCGTCAATGAGCAGAAAACGGTCATGCACCTTGTTAAATTGCCTTATTTCGATAAGCGGATATTGGGCATTATGGCGGTCAACATCCAGTTGGAATTGGCTACTGACACGTTGTGTGTAGATAACGGCAGATACCCCTTTTGCCCTTTTATCAAGCAATGTAAGCACGGTATCGTCCACATAATTATCAATCAGCACAATGGATTGTTTCGCTTTCCGTATCAGGTCGGACACGAAACGATAAGCATCGAACACCTGCCCGTCATAGAATACGCCCTGCACCGGAGGTATGTCGGCATTCAGACGCCTGAAAACTTCGTCAATGCGTTTGTCGGTCACTTCCTGATGCTGTTTCATTTCCAGTTGGTGATACTCGATTGTCTCAAGCCGCTGGAACAGTTGGGCATTACTGGCAAGGAAGCGGCGCATGGATATGAAAGCCCTCATTATGCGGATGTTCACCTCGACAGCCGTCTTTGATTTCAAGACCGAACTAAGCATGGCTATGCCTTGTTCCGTGAAGGCATAAGGCAGCTTTCGGGTGCCGCCCCAACTTGATGTCGCATTTTGCGACATCAAGTTATCAAGCTCGTCTTTGCGGAGTTGAAACATGAAATCATCAGGGAAGCGTTCTATGTTACGCTTCACCTGCTCGTTCAGCCTTCGTGTTTCCACACCGTACAATGCGGACAAATCACTGTCAAGCATGACCTGACAATCCCTTATAACCCGAATCATCGGCTGAATGTTGATTACTTCGGGCAATCGGTCGCTATTTGCAACAGGCTCGCTTGCTTTGCCCTCTATCTTTTCCTTTTCTTTTGTCATATTCCTGTTTTATTGCCAGTTTTCATCCAAACCTTTAATAATCTCGATGCCCAATGCGTTTTCAATCTTACATATAGTTTCCAACGACATATTTTTTGCCCTTTCAACACTCTGGAAATGTACTGCTGGGTGCAGTTCATCTTTTCGGCAAGCATCTGTTGTGTCAGCCCAAGTTCCGACATACGTTTTGACATGGCGGAAGCAATCGCCTGCGAGTATTCTGCCCAGTCCCTTATATCCTGTTTCGTATTTATCCCTTTTGTCTTCGGTACGGAAGCAGCAGAGGACTTTTTGTCTGCAGTTGTATTCATTGAAAAACACCTTATTTTGTGGATGCAAAAATAATGGGAATATTCAAGAATCACAACCAAAAGGTTGTGATTTCAAGCTGTTTCCTTTTTAATCGAAATAAGGATGGTATTTTCAAGGGTAGTCGTAACTTTGGGTCGGCTACAATATCGACTTTTTGTTACGGTCATGCAAAAAGACATAATAATGCTCCGATGAAACAGTGCTTTGTTTTTTACAGAAATTTGTTGCAATTTTGTTGTGTAACAAATATATTGTTATCTAAATATATTGATATTTAGATAATTATACTATATAAGTAATTAATCATGTTGAATTGGCATCCTTGGGGCAACTTGCCGAGTTTCTGGTTCTTCTTGTAGTGGTAGTACAGCTTCGTGGCCAGCGTCGGGAAACTTGAAGTGTAGGCTAAGTAGCCGACGCCGTGCCATATTACTATGG
>JAJPZM010000123.1 GCA_021204335.1 Parabacteroides sp.
AATTAAACAATAAGAAATTTTGCCGGACACCCACAGTTTGGCGGGGACTTCAACCTAATCTTTTCAAAAAATACGACCCGTAGGTGTGGAGATTTTTTAGAAAACCGGAACGGCTCGGATTTGGTACTTGTCCCCGCTGGACTGTAACTTTGCTAAAATTTGTGATTGAGATACGTTACTTTAGGGAACTAAAAAAGGGGTATCACTGGTGACACCCCTTAGATAACTGAATACCTTAAACCGTTATTCGTCATACGTCCTGTACCCGATTGGTTTGCGTGGTTTCGGTTCGGGCTTGCTTAGTAACTGGGTAAGTGCTTGGTAAACTTCGCTAAACTGTGCATCCGTACTCTGTTCCAGTTCTTCAATGCGTTTAAGAAGTTCCTCGTAGCCGATTGACATTTGCCGCATGAGGACGAAAGCACGCATGATGGAGATATTTACGTCTATGGCGGTCTGACTACGTAAGACACTACTAAGCATGGCAACGCCCTGTTCCAAAAATGCGAGAGGTGGGGTCGGTGTGTGCCGGATATTTTCAGGGAACTTATCACAGTTTGTGATAAGTTCCTGCCATTCATCTTTTGTTAGCTGGAAAGCAAAGTCACTGGGAAAACGGGATAAGTTTCTTTTAACTGCCTGTTTCAAAGCTCTTGTTTCAACCTGATAAAGTTCTACCAAATGGAAATCGAGCATGACCCGGCAACCTCTGACCTCAAAAATTTTGTTTTGGATGATTTGTAAGTCCATAATGTTATTGTTTAATGGTGAGTAATTAAAAGTATAGGGGAACTTATCACAAATTGTGATAAGTTCCCCTATATATCTATTTCATAGATACTTCTTTATAGATTTTTTCAATGCCGACAAACTTCTTATCAAGTCCCTGCATATCGTTACTGATTTTGTTATTGGTAATGCGGGCGTATATCTGTGTCGTTTCTATATTGGTGTGTCCCAACATCTTACTAACAGTTTCAATAGGTACACCTTTGGCAAGTGTGGTTGTCGTGGCAAAAGTATGCCTTGCAAGGTGAAATGTCAAGTTCTTTTTAATACCGCACACGTCCGCAATTTCTTTCAAATACGCATTAAGTTTCTGATTACTGATAATAGGAAGTATCTTTCCACCCGGTAATTTACCTTTGTACTTTTCCAATATCATTTTAGGAATATCCAGCAAAGGAACATTTACGTCTGTATTCGTTTTTTGGCGTTTGGTAATTATCCACAAATTACCATCAAAGGATTTGCGAATATTATCTTCCTTTAAGTTCGCAACATCTATATAAGCCAAACCACTAAAACAGGAAAAGATAAAAACATCACGTACTTGTTCCAGTCGTTCAGAAACCATCTTCTTTTTGAGGATTATTTTTATTTCATCTTCTGACAAATAACCCCTATCCACTTTCTCCAAACGTATTTTATAGTTGGCGAATGGGTCACCAATCAAAATACCGTTATTACGGGCTATCAAGATAATACGCTTGAAAAACTGCATAAACTTAGCAGTGGTGTTATATCCACATTTGCAGGTGGTACGCAAATACAACTCGAAGTCAGTAATGAACATCGGCGTTATTTCATTTATGGCAATATCCGATACATTATACTTGCTTTGGATGAACTCGGTAAGATGGCGGCGGGTCACTTCATATTTACGATAGGTGGCAATCGTCTTGGATATACCGACCAACTGCTTAACATCATCATTATGCTTTTGGAAAAGGTTAAGGATAGTGTCGTGGCTCTCGCTATGACCTAAAAATTCATTCTTCACCTTTTCGGCGGTAACATAATTGTCACGCCGTTGCAGTTCGTGATAGATGGTATTAAGGGATGCGTTTATATCATCCAGCAATCGGTTGATACGGGTAGCTTCCGCAGAACGTCCGGCGGCTTTACCAGCCTTACCGTCCCAAAGTTTGGGTTGAACGTCCAGCTTGGTGTTAAAACGACTTGCCACACCATCAATCGTGATGCGGACAAAAATAGGGTAACTGCCATTGATTTTTTGCTTGTCTTTTTTCACAAAGAAAAGAACGGAAAATGTACTTTTCATAAACTCACTTTTTTTGGTTACAAAACTACGTTAATTAGCTCAAAGTGAAGTTTATACAGGCTCGCCAAATAGCGACAGAAGTTCGCCAATTTCAGACTAAGTGTACCCCTTTTGCACTTTCTGTTGTCGGGGGTACGAATTAGGTTACTAACTTTGTCTTTTAAGGGCTAAATGATGTCCGGTAGGGCAGACATAAGGGGATAAAAAAAAGTCCCACAAATCGTTGAATTTGTAGGACTTGGCTGTTCTTTGTCCGGTTTTGTCCGGTTAGTTCAGCGGAGAGATAGGGATTCGAACCCCAGGAACCTTTCAGTTCAACGGTTTTCAAGACCGCCGCAATCGACCACTCTGCCATCTCTCCATGAGCTCATTGCGGGTGCAAAAGTAGAGAAAAGAATAATATATTCCAAATGTTTTGCGCATATTTTCTTTCATTATTTGTATTTTCCGGATTTAGAGCGTATTGATTAACTCACGTTGAACTTCAAAAAATGCAATTCTTTGCCTCTCCCCGCTTACCGATATCATAATGGAAGAACGAATTAAGGCACGCAGCCATTTCCGTAATTTGTCGTAAGTGCCCTCGTCGAGAGAGGCTACCGAGCTTAATATAAAGGTTTTTATCATGCTGATATGGAAATTCTTTATCTGCAGACACCAATAACTGGTATCAAAGTTCACATTGGAAATGTAAAAGAATACTTTATTTCCTGTTTCCTCAAAATATCCCCGAGTGGCCAGTACTTCCATTTCATTTAGAAATTTATGGAGTTCTTCTTTCAAGATGCCGACTTCCTCGGGTGTGATCAAATGGATACTCAGGAAATAGTTTATGTCGTTTATTAAATAATGAAAAATCAAAGGGTCGAATATATAATAGGAATTACGGATGTGCTTGGACTCTGTTACATGCGCTAACTGGATATCAGCAAATCGGTCGGTAACTTGAATGTCTTGAAAACGTTTTGGTTTTCCGGGCTGTCCACATTGATACAACCATTTAAACAGATAAAA
>JAJPZM010000210.1 GCA_021204335.1 Parabacteroides sp.
AATGTAACGAACTCAAAACGTCTCCGGCCAATTTGTGGTGTAGCATTCCACACGGGCTACGGTAATCCGGCCGGTACGCGTATCGGGTAATGCGTTGGTAGCCGCAGATTTCGGCGGTAATGTATATATGTTTGCCTCAGAAGAATAATAATATAAAAAGGTGTGTCAGAAGTCCTTGCAGGACTTTTGGCGCTCTCTTTTTTATTAGAAATAACTGAGCCTTAAATAAATAAATTTGACTAACTTTGTAGATGTTATATCCTAAAGACCAATTGTTTATTAACCCTGATAAAACTAATAAAACTTACAATCATGAAAAAACATTTGATTACTATGCTGATGTCGGCAATCGTAGCAGTCGCGATTGGACAGAATATGCCTGTTAAACTGGACATTGATGCTTCCCGGAAGATAGCGACTGCATCAAAGCTCTTTAATGGTGCTAATATTGAAGATATCAACAATCAAACTAATGGCGGAGTCTTCAGCCAGCTTTTGCATGGAGAAGCCTTTGAGGAGAATATCGAAACCGATTTTCTGAATCTCGATCGGGCGGATTACTCTAAGATATATGTGATGCTCGATGAACGGCGTATTCCACATCTGATCACTCAGCCGGATGTCTACAGCCGCTTGAACTGGAATAACCTGACTGAGAAATATGATTTCCACAGCGAGGATATTTATAACGCCGGCAAGTTCCACCAACCCCATATAATATCGGGATACCGTTTTACCAGTCGTTTTCTGGTTTTCGACTCGCTACCCGGTAATATTCAGAAAATTATGCTGGAAAGGATTAACGGGAATGAACAGATCAGTAAATTCTGGTCGAAACTCACAACCGGAGATCCTCGATACGACTACAAACTCATTCGTGACGGCAAAGCCTATATGGGACGTCAGACGCAATCCGTTGAATTTGTCGAGGGTAGCGGTGAAGTCGGACTTACGAATCATGGACTCTACCGCATGGGAATACATTTCGAGGCAGGTAAACCCTACGACGGTGTGCTTCGGGTAAAAGCCGATAAGCCAACCATTCTGTATATCTCGCTTCGTGATGAACAGGGTAAGGTCCTGGCAGAAAAACCTTATCAATTAAAAGGAAATGATACATACGAGAAAGTCCTGTTCGAACTGACACCCGGCCGCGAAGCTCTTGAAGGCTGCTTCGGTCTTTCCCTGAAGGAACCGGGGCGTATAGAACTGGGCTTCGCTTTCCTGCAACCGGGCGAATGGGGGCGTGCGAACGGATACCCGTTGCGGAAAACATTTGCAGATGCCTTAAAAAAGCAAGGGATAACCGTAATGCGTTACAATGGTTCTATGGTAGACGTAGGTGTCGATACCTATAATTATCGTTGGAAAAAATGTTAGGTCCCGTAGACGAACGTCGCATTACTTACCGGAGCGGTTTCAGTCCATACGCCACCCATAGTTTTGCCTTTGTGGAAATGCTTCAACTGGCGGAAGCTATCGATGCCAAATGCATCATCGGCATGAGCATGGATGAAATGGCGGAAGATATCCGCGATTTTGTAGAATATGTAAATGGTCCGGTATCTTCAAAATGGGGTGCCCTTCGTGCACAGCATGGTCATCCGCAACCCTACAATCTGAAATATATACAAGTAGATAATGAACGTATCATAACCCCCGGCTATGTTGAGTGTATGAAGAAGTTTGCGCTTGCGGCATGGGAAGCCGATCCGGAGATGACTATAATGACATCCCTGAACTTCCATGGTCCTTACTATTTACGCGGTTCAAAAGAGTATGCTTTGTCATCCGACATGGTTAAATGGTTTATAGAACAGGGAAAAGGCGATAAACTGGCGTGGGATCCTCATTATGGCGGCGGCGATTTAGGTTTCCCCATATCCGACCGCTTTACCCGCGAAATGGGAATAGATATCCAAGAAGAACTGGCAAAAGATTTTCCGGGCTTTAAACTCAACCTTCATCTAATGGAAGAAAACGGAGGCCGTTGCGACTGGTACAGAGGATTGGCCCACGCTCATAACTGGAACAAACTTCAGCGGTACGGCGATCATTTTAAAATGTTGGGTACGGCAAATACTTTCCAGCCTCATGGTCTGCATTATATGTGGGATTAGGGAAGAATCCATTATAATTCACATGCTATCTGGTTCCAGCCTTCCGCCTATATCGATGAGGCAATGATAACCAACTGGCTTCCCAATGTGGTAAAAACAACGAGCAGCGATGAGCAGTCCGTAGATATCACCGCTAAAATATCCGATTCGGGTAAAACTTTGGCGCTCTATGTGGTAAACCTATTCGATCATCCCCGGGAGGCTGTGATCAATATCGATAACTTCCGCCACAAAGGAAAGGCTAAAGTCTGGACGATAGGAAACTGTGACCTTGAAGAACTTAACACCGATACGAATATGTACAATGTGGTACCTAAAACATCGGAGGTTAGCTTACCCGGCAAAAATATGAAATACAATTTCCCCAAATATTCTTATACGATTATAACTCTTAACCGGTAAGGAATACGATTAGAAGAAGCATTTATCAGAGTGCGTGCCGGATTAATAAAAATCCGGCACGCACCCAAATTATCTGCTTGAATTAATTGTTTAACAGGCAATTTTATTTATCTTTTTTTCTCAAAACATTCCCTGTCTATCAAGGATTTATCCGGTACTCTTCTTCAAAACCTAGTAATTTGAATTAGTACGTAGGGAATTAGTTGAAAGTACAGGCATAACAAAGCAACTATCATTAAACAGGCAGATAAAGCCAGTGTGAGAAGTTGATGTTTTATAAAATCGGACCCCAATTATATACTTTAATATACCAATTTGAATAAAAACTAAAAAGCCGCACCAAATTTGTCTTTAGTCCGGCTTTTAAATTTTCTTTTATTACAATCAACGTCTAAGAATACTTGCTTTCTGTTCCGCAAATTCTTCTTGTGTCAGAATACCTTGATCCAGCAATTCTTTAAGCTCCTTTAAATCTTGTGCTTTACTGGTTACTGGAGTTGGCTCAATCTTATTATTTATTACAGATGTAATTGACTTTGTCATTGC
>JAJPZM010000080.1 GCA_021204335.1 Parabacteroides sp.
ATTCATATGATGTTCAATAAATCAACGGACATCATGCGGATAATCATTTAATTTAATGTATAGAAGTCGGTTAGCTCCGACGGTAAAGAAGAGCGAACAGTATATGCAGAAGCCATCCATACCAAAAGGTACAAGAGATTTTTCGCCCGAAGAAATGGCGAAACGTAATTATATATTCAATACGATTCGTGACGTTTATCATCTCTACGGATTTCAGCAAATAGAAACCCCCGCCATGGAGAACCTGTCGACCTTGATGGGCAAATACGGCGAAGAAGGCGATAAGCTGCTTTTCAAAATATTAAACTCGGGTGATTGTTTCTCTGACATCACCGATGAAGAACTGTTGGAGCGCAATGCCGTACGTTTCGGTGTAAAAGCCTGCGAGAAAGGTTTGCGTTACGACCTGACCGTTCCTTTCGCCCGCTACGTGGTGCAGCACCGCAACGATATCACATTCCCTTTCAAACGGTATCAGATACAGCCCGTCTGGCGTGCCGACCGTCCGCAGAAAGGGCGTTACCGCGAGTTCTACCAGTGCGATGGCGATGTGGTTGGCTCCGACTCGCTGATTAATGAAGTGGAACTGATTCAGATTATGGATGAGGTATTCCACCGCTTTGGCATCCGCGTTTGTATCAAGATGAACAACCGTAAAATATTGTCGGGTATTGCCGAAATCATTGGCGAAGCGGATAAGATTGTGGATATTACAGTTGCTATCGATAAGCTGGATAAGATTGGTCTGGATAATGTAAATGAGGAGCTGCGCAGCAAGGGACTTACCGAAGATGCCATTGCCCGCCTGCAACCGATTATCATGCTGGCAGGAACCAACCGCGAGAAGCTTGCCGTTCTGAAAGAACAGTTGGCCTCATCCGAAATCGCCATGAAAGGAATTGAAGAAATGACTTTCATCCTCGACCGCATCGACCGTCTGCCTATGCGTGCCGAACTGGAGCTTGACTTGATACTGGCACGCGGCTTGAATTATTACACCGGCGCCATCTTTGAAGTCAAAGCCCTTGATGTTCAGATCGGAAGTATCACCGGTGGCGGACGTTATGACAACTTGACCGGTGTATTTGGCATGGATGGCGTATCGGGCGTTGGTATCTCGTTTGGTGCCGACCGTATCTTTGACGTGTTGAATCAGTTGGAGCTTTATCCTGCCGACTCGTTGAAGACGACTCAATTGCTTTTCGTCAACTTCGGCAAGAAAGAGGAAAGCTACCTGTTGCCTATAATCTCACAGGTTCGTGCTGTAGGTATCCGCACCGAGCTCTTTCCTGAAGCTGCCAAGATGAAGAAGCAGATGGGATATGCCGATACCAAGAAAATCCCGTTTGTCGCTATCATCGGCGAAACGGAGATGAACGAAGGCAAGATCAACTTAAAGAATATGATCACAGGGGAGCAGACGCTTGTCACTACGGAAGAACTGATTGCACGGATATGAAAACATCTCATATAATTCTCGCTTTCGCTTTATCCCTTGCTTCCTGCTCCGTTCAGCCGCGGGCAAGCTGGGTGACAACGACCGAAAGCGAACCCTGGCAGGAACAGCCCGATCTGATGGCTGCTTCTGCCGACACCATCCCGACAATCGATGCCATCGTTCACACTGACAAGAAACAACAGAAGATAGACGGCTTCGGCGCCTGCTTCAACGAGTTGGGCTGGATTTCCCTGAACAAGCTCGCCTCGACGGTACGCGAAGAAATCATGGAAGAACTTTTCTTCCCCGAGATAGGCGCTAATTTCACCATCTGCCGTATGTCGGTGGGAGCCAACGACTTCTCCCGCGACTGGCACTCTTATAATGAGACGGACGGCGACTTTGATATGAAATACTTCACCATCGCCAACGACCAGCAAACGCTGATTCCGTTTATCAAAAATGCCCAGAAATACAACTCCGACCTGCATCTCTGGGCGTCGCCCTGGTGTCCGCCATCGTGGATGAAATACAACAAACACTACGCATCCGCCTATACCGGCGAAGCCTACAACGAGAAATACCGTAACGGCTTGCCGGCAGATAAGGTAGGGCAGGAGGGCACCGACATGTTCATCCAAGATTCGCTTTACCTGCAAGCCTACGCCTTATATTTTAAGAAATTCGTGCAAGCCTATCGCGAACAGGGCATCGACATCTTTGCCGTCATGCCCCAGAACGAATTCAACTCGGCACAAATATTCCCCAGCTGTTGCTGGACGTCCGCTTCCCTCGCCAACTTTATCGGTAACTACCTCGGTCCGGCCATGAAGGAAGAAGGCGTAAAGGTGATGTTCGGAACGATGGAGCGTGCTAACGAAGCCCTGGTCGATACCATCCTGACCGACCCGGCAAGCGGCCCCTATATCAGCGGTGTCGGTTTCCAATGGGCTGGTAAAGGCGCCATTCCGGGTGTACACGAACGCTACCCGGATATGAAACTTTATCAAACCGAACAGGAATGCGGCGACGGAAAGAACGACTGGAGCGGCGCCGTCTACTCCTGGAATCTGATGCGCCATTATCTGGATAACGGAGCATCGGCTTATGTGTATTGGAATATCTCCCTCGATAAAGGCGGCATCAACCGTTGGGGATGGGCGCAAAACTCGCTGGTGGTTGTCGACCCCGATACGAAAATGTTCCGTTACACCCCCGAATATTACATGATGAAACACCTGAGCCACTACGTCCGCCCCGGCGCACGCAAACTTGAAACCTCAGGGCTTTACACCAATCTCCTTGCCTTTGTCAACCCCAACAAAAGCATCGTTGTCGCCTTGGCAAACGAGGGCAACGAAGAACGCATCGTGTCTATCCAGATCGGCAATAAGGTCTATCAGCCATTGCTTCCGGCACGCTCCGTTTCCACACTCCTTATCGACTAATAGGAAACCTACTATATATTAATGTATGGGACGTTAGAAATTAATTCTTTCGTCCCTTATTTTTTTACTTTTGAGCATGGGCAAAATTAATTTTATGATTATCCGCATGATGTCCGTTGATTTATTGAACATCATATGAATGTT
>JAJPZM010000369.1 GCA_021204335.1 Parabacteroides sp.
ACATTCATATGATGTTCAATAAATCAACGGACATCATGCGGATAATCATTAAAATAATTCAACTATCTATGTCCTGCATCGTCTGAAATACCATATATTTGCATCATTGCAATGTAGAGATAGCAAAACTGAAATCTAATAATAAATAACTGTCTGACACATGGAAAGAAAAAGAGTCTACACATTCGGAAATGGAAAAGCCGAAGGGAAAGCAGATATGAGAAATCTGCTGGGTGGCAAAGGTGCAAACCTTGCCGAAATGAATTTAATTGGTGTTCCGGTTCCTCCGGGATTTACAATCACAACAGAAGTTTGCTCCGAGTATTATGAATTGGGCAAAGACAAAGTAGTGGAATTACTGAAGTCGGACGTTGAAAAGGCGATTGCTAATGTGGAAACATTGATGAACTCCAAGTTCGGAGATGTAGAGAATCCGTTGTTGGTTTCTGTCCGTTCGGGAGCACGTGCTTCTATGCCGGGTATGATGGATACGATCCTGAACCTGGGCTTAAACGACGAAGTAGTAGAAGGGTTGACACGTAAAACAGGTAATGCCCGTTTTGCATGGGACTCTTACCGCCGTTTCGTGCAAATGTACGGCGATGTTGTTTTAGGTATGAAGCCGACCAGCAAGGAAGACATCGACCCGTTTGAAGCAATCATCGAAGAAGTGAAAGAATCCAAAGGAGTGAAGCTGGATAACGAACTGACCGTTGACGACCTAAAAACATTGGTAACCCGATTTAAAGCTGCCGTTAAAAAACAAACAGGAAGCGACTTCCCGACTTGCGCTTACGAACAGTTGTGGGGTGCTATCTGTGCTGTATTCAACTCATGGATGAACAAACGTGCTATCCTGTATCGCCAGATGGAAGGTATTCCGGCTGAATGGGGTACGGCTGTATCTGTTCAGGCTATGGTATTCGGTAATATGGGCGAAACTTCTGCAACCGGCGTATGCTTCTCTCGTGATGCCGGTAACGGTGAAGACCTGTTCAACGGAGAATACCTGATTAATGCACAAGGTGAAGATGTTGTGGCCGGTATCCGTACTCCGCAGCAGATCACAAAGATCGGTTCGCAGCGTTGGGCTGAACGTGCCGGTATTTCCGAAGAAGAAAGAGCTGCCAAATATCCTTCAATGGAAGAGGCTATGCCTGAAATCTATAAAGAACTGGATGCTTTGCAGACGAAACTGGAAAACCATTACCGCGATATGCAGGATATGGAATTTACCGTACAGGAAGGTAAACTGTGGTTCCTTCAGACCCGTAACGGTAAGCGTACCGGCTCCGCAATGGTTAAGATCGCCATGGATTTGTTACGCCAGGGCATGATCGATGAAAAAACAGCATTGGAACGTATCGAACCGAATAAGCTGGATGAATTGCTCCACCCGGTATTTGATAAGGCTGCATTGAAGAAAGCAAATGTTTTGGTAAAAGGTTTACCTGCATCTCCGGGTGCTGCTACCGGCCAGATTGTTTTCTTTGCTGACGACGCTGCCGAATGGCATGCTGCCGAAAAACGTGTCGTTTTGGTTCGTATCGAAACTTCACCGGAAGATTTGGTGGGTATGGCTGTTGCCGAAGGTATCTTGACGGCTCGTGGCGGTATGACTTCTCACGCGGCTGTTGTTGCCCGTGGTATGGGTAAATGCTGTGTATCCGGTGCCGGAAATCTGAATATCGATTATAAAAAGAAAACAATTGAAGTAGGCGGTGTTCTTCTGAAAGAAGGCGATTTTATCTCTATCAACGGTTCTACCGGTGAAGTTTTTGAAGGTAAAGTTGAAACAAAGGCAGCCGAACTGTCTGAAGATTTTGCCGCATTGATGGCTTTAGCCGACAAGTACACAAAACTCCAGGTTCGTACCAATGCAGATACGCCTCACGATGCAGAAATTGCCCGTGCATTCGGTGCAACAGGTATCGGACTGTGCCGTACGGAACACATGTTCTTTGAAGGAGAAAAGATCAAGGCTATGCGCGAAATGATCCTGGCTGAAAATGCCGAAGGACGCAGAGCGGCTCTGGATAAGATTCTTCCGTATCAGCAAGCAGACTTCAAAGGTATCTTCAAAGCAATGGCAGGACTTCCTGTTACTGTCCGCCTGCTCGATCCTCCTTTGCATGAGTTTGTTCCCCACGATCTGAAAGGTCAGGAAGAAATGGCTGAAGCGATGGGTATATCCGTAAAAGAAATTCAGCAACGCGTAGAGTCTCTTTGCGAACATAACCCGATGTTGGGACATCGTGGTTGCCGCTTGGGTAATACTTATCCGGAAATTACAGAAATGCAGACACGTGCCATTTTAGGTGCCGCATTGGAGTTGAAAAAAGAAGGTATTACTGCCAAACCGGAAATTATGGTTCCGCTGACAGGTATTTTATATGAATTCAAAGAACAGGAAAAAGTGATTCGTGCAGCTGCTGAACTTTTGTTTGCAGAATTGGATGACCGTATCGACTTTAAGGTAGGTACAATGATCGAAATTCCTCGTGCTGCTCTGACGGCAGACCGTATCGCTTCTTCTGCCGAATTCTTCTCATTCGGAACAAACGATTTGACTCAGATGACATTCGGTTATTCACGCGACGATATCGCATCTTTCTTGCCTATCTATCTGGAAAAGAAGATTCTGAAAGTAGACCCGTTCCAGGTATTAGACCAGAATGGCGTTGGTCAGCTGGTAAGAATGGCAACCGAAAAAGGTCGTGCTATCCGTCCGGATCTGAAGTGCGGTATTTGTGGAGAACATGGTGGTGAACCGTCTTCAGTTAAGTTCTGCCATAAAGTTGGTTTGAATTATGTTTCCTGCTCACCGTTCCGTGTGCCTATTGCACGTATTGCAGCGGCGCAGGCAGCGATAGAAGACTAAGATATTAAAATATTATAATATCATTAATTAAGGAGGGTATTTTTCCATAAATATCCTCCTTAATGTGTTTAAAATGGACGGATTATAGGATATTTGTTTTGTAGTATTAAAAAAATATATACTTTTGTGTTAAATTTTTTATATTT
>JAJPZM010000305.1 GCA_021204335.1 Parabacteroides sp.
ATATAATGTATTCAGCATTGAATATGTCAGCCCGAGTTACAGTGTTCCGGCTAAAAACCAGTACAAATACAAACTGGAAGGTTTCGATAAGGATTGGAACTTTGTCGGCAACCAGCGAAAAGCGACCTATACCAACCTGCCGGCAGGCAAATACAAATTCCATGTGATGGGATCGAACAACGACGGAATATGGAACGAGAAAGTAACTACTTTAAACATTATTATTCATCCCCCGTTCTGGCGAACACCATTAGCCTATTTTATTTATATATTTTTCGTACTCGCCCTGATCTGTTACATCATCTATGCGATGAGACAGCGAACAGAAAAACGCCACCAGGAACGCATGCAGCAACTCAGCATTGAAAAAGAGAAGGAGCTGCATGATGCGAAGATCAATTTCTTTACATTGATCGCCCACGAAATACGAACACCGGTATCTTTGATTATCGACCCGCTGGAAAAGATCATGGAAACATCTTCCACGCTTCCGGGATCTGTACAGGATGCGTTAAAGATCATCGACAGGAACAGCCAGCGGTTATTGTCACTGGTCAACCAACTGCTGGATTTCAGGAAAGCAGAACAAGGAGCATTTGTTATCAATTTCTCCCGTCAGAATATATACGAATTGTTACAAAACCTGTACGATCGTTTCCGCCCGGTGATCGAGCAAAAAGGTATTACTTTCACTTTCGATATGCCGGATAAAGAAATCAGAGCGACTGTCGACTCCGAAGCGATAACCAAGGTTATCAGTAACCTGCTTACAAATGCGACGAAGTATGCAAACAGCCGGATAACAATCGGTTGTGAAAGCAACAACAAATTTGTCATTATTAAAGTAACGGACGACGGACGGGGCATCTCTGAAAAAGAACAGAAAAATATCTTCCTGCCTTTCTACCAGATAGGCCAAAGCCATAAACCGGGAACGGGTCTCGGACTTTCACTGGTTAAATCGCTGGTAGACGCCCACCATGGCATGATTGAAGTGGAAAGTGAGTCAGGCCAAGGTACAACATTCATTGTAATGATTCCACTGGATCAACCCAATGCAATCCTTTCCGAATCGTCAAACATAATAACCAGTTCTACAGTTGCCGACGAAGAACCGTATATGGAAGATACGGCAAAACAGCCGGCCACTTCTTCCGGCAAACCGACTCTTCTTATTGTGGAAGACAATACGGATATGAGAAACTTCCTGCATGACAGTTTCTCGGTTACCTATAATATAGTACTGGCTGAAAACGGACAAGAAGGACTTGAGCAGTTAAAGAAACAGACGGTAGACTTGATCATCAGCGACGTGATGATGCCTGTTATGGACGGCTTCGCTTTTGCCAAGGCGGTGAAAGAGGATATCGCATACAGCCATATCCCGTTGGTGTTACTGACTGCCAAGACCGACAACCAGTCCAAAGTAACAGGTATCAAATCGGGCGCAGATGTATATATTGAGAAACCTTTCTCTATCCAGGTATTGCGTGCCCAGATTGAGAACCTGCTTGAATCGCGTAAAAAAACTTCGCAAGAAGCTCTCTGAAATGCCGTTCGTTCCATTAGATAGTGTGGCTGTCAACAAAGCCGACGAACAATTCCTTTCGAAGATGAACGAGATCATCGAAAAGAATATCTCTAATGTGGACTTCTCCATCGACGTTCTGGCAGAACAATTATGCATCAGCCGCTCCGGCCTGTTCGCAAAAATAAAGACGCTGGTTGAAATGACCCCGAACGAACTGATACAACTGGTTCGCCTGAAGAAGGCGGCCGAACTGTTGTCGACCCAGAAATATCGTATCAACGAAATATGTTACCAGGTTGGATTCAACAACCCCTCTTATTTCTCCAAATGTTTCCAGAAACAATTCGGAGTGCTGCCTAAAGATTTTATGAACAACAAAAAAATAAAGTGAACAGTGTATGAATATACAACAACTCGAGTACATTCTTGCGGTAGATACTTACCGCCATTTTGCCAAAGCGGCAGAACATTGCCGGGTAACACAACCGACCCTCAGCATGATGATCCAGAAACTGGAAGACGAATTGGGTATCAAATTATTCGACCGAAACGTACAACCCGTATGCCCCACCCCGGCAGGACGCAAGGTAATCGACCAGGCACGTACCGTATTATATCAGGCTTCCCTGATCAAAGATATCGTGAATGAAGAAGAACAGTCGCTGAAAGGGACTTTCCGTCTGGCAGTGTTGCCGACTATCGCCCCCTATCTGCTGCCCCGCTTCTTCCAGCAGTTGTCGGAAAAGTTCCCCGACCTGGATATCCGTATCCTTGAAATGAAAACGGCGCCTACAATGACAGCCATCCTGAATGGTGAAATCGACGCCGCCATCATCGCCAACCAACCGACCGAACAGCAATTGCAGGGTGATACCTTGTATTACGAACAATTCTTCGCATACGTGGCAACCAACGATCCGGTTTACAAAAAAGAACTGATCCGCACAGCCGACGTCAGCGACGAACATCTCTGGCTGCTCGACGAAGGCCATTGCTTCCGCGACCAGCTGATGCGCTTCTGCCAGATGGAAAAGGTAAAACTGCGTCAGGCAGCCTACCGCCTGGGAAGCCTGGAAACATTTATGCGCATGGTAGAAAGCGGCAACGGCGTCACATTTATCCCCGAACTTGCCACCCTGCAACTCAGCGAGGATCAAAAGAAACTGGTTCGTCCGTTCGCGATCCCCAAACCGGCACGCGAAATCGTCTGGATCACTCGTAAAGACTTCATACGCCGTAAGATAGCCGGCATGTTGATCGAGAGCATCAAAAAGTCCGTACCAAAAGAAATGCTGACCCTGAGAGCCGGATTAAAGGTAGTCTGAACATTATTTTTAGCAGCCGGTGAAAAAATATCACTTTTTGCTTGTAGTTTCCAAAAAAGCGTTACTTTTGCTGCGTATTTAAAAACAAACAGACGAAATGAATCGATTTAGCTTTACATACTTCTTTTATTACTTTTACTTTAGCAGAGT
>JAJPZM010000344.1 GCA_021204335.1 Parabacteroides sp.
GATTATGAGAATAACCTATATGTTACTATTCGCAATCATTTTCTGCGCACATGCAGAAAAGGCGATATCGCAAAAGATTACCTTGCAAGGCGATAATCTTTCTGTAAAAAAAAACTACCTGAATATTATAGAAGAACAGACTGAATATCTCTTTATCTATGACACCAGTGTGGACGTCAATAAAAAGATATCTGTTAATATGGTCAGTAAATCCATCAAGGATGTATTGGATAACTTCTCAACTCAATTGGGATTAAGCTATTCGCAGAAAGGGATTTATATCGTATTATCCAGCCGTAAAACAAAAGAAGTATCTGCCGCTATTGAAGTCACCCAACAAAAAAAGAGAATCTCCGGTGTTGTAACAGATATTTTTGGGGAACCTGTTATTGGGGCCAATGTAATAGAGAAAGAAACGACAAATGGCGTTATTACCGATTCGGATGGTAAGTTCACACTGGAAGTTGCCCCCGGTGCGACCATTCAGGTTTCATATATCGGCTATAACACACAGGAAGTAAAAGTGGGTAACCAGTCTACGCTGACATTCAAACTGGTTGAAGATACACAGCTCTTGAACGAAGTCGTTGTTGTCGGTTACGGCACGATGCGCCGCAAAGACGTGGTCAGCTCTATCACGACGATTTCCGCCAAAGACCTGAATGTGGGAGTCTACACTACTCCGGGCGAATTGTTGCAAGGCAAAGTTCCGGGGCTTGTGGTAACACAGGATGCCAATCCCAACGCACAAAATGTTCACCTGACCCTGCGCGGCGCTTCTACATTCCGCTCGGGTGCTGCCCAGGAACCGTACTATGTCATTGACGGCGTTCCCGGCGTTGACCTTTCCCTCGTATCTCCCGACGACATCGAGAACATCGACGTGCTTCGCGATGCTTCGGCTACTGCCATCTACGGTTCTAAAGCTGCCAACGACGTAATTATCATGACAACAAAGAAAGGGAAAAAAGGGCATACCAACGTAACCTATTCCGGTTATGTGGCTGCAAGCACAGTAGCAAAAAATATGACGTGATGAATGCCGACGAATATCGTTCATGGATGAAAGAAAACAACATGAACATTGCCGGTGGACAGGACTTGGGTGCCGATACCAATTGGCAAGACGAAGTGAAACGTACCGGTGTAAGCCACAACCATGCCCTGTCGGTATCAGGTGGTAATGAAAAAACGACATTCCAGACCAGCTTCAACTACATGAAGAATTCGGGTGTTATCCTGGACACAGACCTCGAGCGTTTCATCGGTCGTACCTTTGTACAGACAAGGACGCTGAAAGACCGTCTCCTCCTTTCGCTCAACCTGAACGCGAGCTTAACCCAGCGTAACGACATCAATACCGAATTTGACGGGAAAAGTGCTTACGATGCCATGGCATACTACATGCCTACGTCTCCGGTAAGGAATGAGGATGGCTCCTGGTTCGAAAACCTCGCCATCGACCAGTACTATAATCCGGTTTCAATGATAAAGGAACAGACAAACTTTTACAAGACGAAACGGATTCTTGCCACCGGAGCAGCCCAGTTGACTATTTTCGACGGACTCGACTACAACGCAAGTCTTTCTTATCAGAACATCAACAACACATACAACCACTATGCTTCGAGTAACTACATCGGCAACCGCGGAGACAACGGGTATGCTTTGCGTCAGAATATGGAAGACACCCGCAAAGTGTTCGAGACATACCTGAACTTCAATAAAACATTCAAGGATGTCCATACCGTAGGTGCCATGGTTGGTTGCTCTTGGGAAGAGGGTAACGACAATGACGGTTTTCAGGCTATGGCACGCGGATTCTATGATGACAAACTAAATTACCACAATCTCGGAATGTCTAACTACAATGAACGCAACGACTATGGCAATAAGTTACTCTCGACGCTTCGTATGATTTCCTACTACGGACGTGTCAATTATTCATACGCAGGCAAATACATGCTTCAGGCTTCCGTTCGTCGTGATGGTTCTTCTGCCTTTGGGAAGAACAACCGCTGGGCAACATTCCCGTCAAGCAGCGTAGCATGGCGTTTGAGCGAAGAAGGTTTCATCAAGGATCTCAAGGTGTTCGACGATTTAAAGTTCCGGGTAGGCTACGGTGTCAGTGGTAACTCTTTAGGTTTCGATGTATTCACTGCCCAGCAGCTTTACGGTGCAAATGGCTGGACAACTGATTCCAGCGGTAAACAAATCCAGGCGCTTACCCCAGCACGCAATGCCAACCCTGATTTGAAGTGGGAAAAGACCAGCATGTTCAACGTTGGTCTCGACTTCGGTTTCTTTAATAACCGCCTGAACGGTACAGTCGAATACTACACCAAGGATACAAAAGACCTGATTGCAGACTACAATGTCTCTACCGCCAAATATCTTTATGGAACCATGACAGCCAATGTAGGTGAAATTTCCAACAAAGGTATAGAAGTGACCATCAACGCCGTTCCCGTTCAGACGAAAGACTGGCACTGGGCTACGACATTGAACCTCTCGCACAACAAGAACAATGTAAAGAAAATATCCAACGATGAGTTCAAGCGCAGCTTTATCGAGTTCGATGATTCGGAAATGCACCTTCGCGGCCAATCAGGTTATCGGGCGCAACGCATCATTGAAGGCAATCCGATCGGTACATTCTTTATCTACGAGTGGGCTGACTACAACGACGAAGGCCGTTCCGTATTCTACGAACATGACAGTGATACCGGCGAGCGTCTGACCAACGAAGATGGCTCTTACCAGACCACATCCTCACCGCAGGAGAAAGACCGCGCCATTGTCGGTAACGCCCAGCCGGACCTGACTATGGGTTGGAACAACACCGTTTCATTCAGGAGGTGGAGTCTTACAGCCTTCTTCACCGGTGTATTTGGCAACGATATTCTGAATGCATCGAAGGCAAGCCTTTCCAACATGTCGGAAGTAGGTTCACGCAACTTCCTCAACAGTGTCCGGTCTACAGAGAAAGTTACCGATGGCAACTCTGCCATCATCAGCGACCGTTATATTGAAAAGGGAAGCTATATCCGTTTACAGAGCCTTTCACTGGGCTACGACTTCGGCAACCTGGGTTCCTGGATTAACGACCTGCGCCTGACTGTTACGACAAACAACGTATTCACCATCACAGGCTACGATGGCATTGACCCGGAAATTTCACTTAGCGGACGTGCTCCAGGCATCGACAACCGTATGACTTATCCACGTACACGCACTTTTATGTTTGGTGTAAATATTAACTTCTAAATTGAAATACATAAGATGAAAACATTCAATATAAAGACAATGACAGCTATGGCCAGTGCACTTCTCATTTTGAGCGGCTGTAGCGACCTCGATGTCGACATTAAGTCGCAATACACCGAATTGCCTACGACTCAGCAAGCGGTAGATGCCATCTCAGGCACTATATATACCCGCACTGTTGCAGTTGGCGAAGGTTGGTTTGTTCTCAACAACATCAGTTCCGACGTTGCCGTATGTGTGTCTATGGATGGCAACTGGTATGACGGCGGTATCTATGTACGCGAAACACTTCACCAGTGGACTCAGGAAGGTGATGCCGGACACTTGAAAGGCATCTGGGACGATGCTTTTGCCGGCGTTGTTTCCTGTAACTCCATACTTGCCCAGCTAAGCGAAGAAAATCAGAATGGCGTATTGGGAGCCCCAATACGATGCATGCGTGCTTATTTCTATTACTTCCTTACCGACAACTTCGGTGCAGTGCCGTTGATGGAAAAATTCGGCGACGTACCTGATGCCCGCACGTCGCGGTCAGAGGTGATAAAGTTCTGCGAAAAAGAGCTTCTCGCCGTTCGCGATATGCTACCAAGCGAAGCGAACTCCACGAACTACGGTAAAGCCACACGTTATGTAGCTGATGCCCTACTAGCCAAGATCTACCTGAATTGGCAAGTTTATATGAACGACGATGTAACTCTGTATGAGCCGACACAGGCTAATCCCAAGTTGAACGAATGTATCGCAGTTTGCGACGATATCATCAAAAGCAACCAGTTCAACCTGGCCGACAGCTACAAAACTAAGTTTATGCCTGACAACGGTCCACAAATCAAAGACTTTATCTTTGCTGTTCCTTTCGACCACAAGCTCTTCCAGGGTAACAAAGTCATGCGTTACTGGAGTTATAGAAACGGGCATGAACAGTTCAGTGCCGTACTGGGTTGGATGTATCCTTCCAATCCGGGTGGTCTTATGCGCATGAATCCTGAATATGCAGACAAATTCAACCTCGAAGGCGACGAACGCAATCAGGTGGTTCTTCGTGGAGAACAGAACTTATACTGTATCGATGGTTACGAGACCAACCTGCCATTCATCAAAACCACGACAAAGATTGATGAGGATGAGCTTTACACCGGTTCGGATCCCGATGCAACAATTGAACATCGTGTAAACTTCACACGCGAGGTTTACATCCGCGACGGGCTCTCCAATGGCGTTGCCCAACTCAATGTAGGTAACGACCTTATTGGCCGTGAGATGGGCTATCGCTCCATCAAATTCTTCCCCGACAAGAATATGACGGCCAACGACGGTCACAATCAGAGCCAGGATGCACCTGTATTCCGTTATGCCGATATCCTGCTGATGAAAGCCGAAGCCATCCTACGTGGTGGGACGGCTACTAATGGTAACACTCCCGAATCACTGATGAACCAGATTCGTTCTTATGTGAACGCTCCTCAGGTAACTGCTAATCCTTCACTGGACGATATCTTGGACGAGCGGGCACGTGAATTTCTCGATGAACCCTGGCGCCGCAACGACCTTATCCGCTTCGGCAAGTTCGAGGCTCCGACTCCTTTCCGTACTCTTTATGCACAGAAAGAGCTGACGGAGAAGTTCCGTCGTATCTTTCCTATTGCTAAAAACACTCTGGAAACGAATGCAAGCTGGGGACAGAATCCGGGATATTAAAATCCGGTGACATAGATTTATCTTAAAAAGGGGCTTGTCCAACTTCAACTTTTGGACAGCCCCTTCTCATATATTCTCCCGCATCTAATTAAATAATGCAGAAAATAATCCTTATTATTCCCCGTTCAATCTATCCAGCAAAAACTTGCCCGGTTTGAATTTAACGCTGTTACGGGAATGGATCGGACAGGCCACACCGGTACGAGGATTACGACCGATACGCTCGGTTTGTTCCCAGCGGGAAAAAGCCTCGAAACCTTGTAAGACGATATTGTCACCTTCAGAGAGTTCTTCTGAAACAATATCTAACAACGTATTCAGATAGAGAATACTATCTTTTTGCGTCAACGATAAACGGGATGATAACATTCGTACCAAATCATTCTTATTCATATTTCTTCTCGTTTTATCAAGGTGTCACCGGAGCCGTAGCTTCCACATCCACCGTCAGATCTCCACCGCCAGCAATCGCATTTTTCAATGTGATAGAGCCGGTATGGGCAGAAGCGTCTTGCAAGGTGAGTGTGACCACGTTGGTATAACCGCCGGAAGCAGACTGCTTTTCGCCTGTCGAAACAGTCAACCAGCTATTTACACTGCTATCGTCCACTGTAATACCCTCCGGAGAGGTGACCGTCAACGTACAGGAGTTACTCTGAGCGGCATTAGCCATCGTTATTTTGGCATTACTGCCCGTTGTTGTTGCATCCTGAAAAGTATTATCAGCATCACCTGTTACAGAACTGAAATTACCGTTAGCCAATGTTGTAATAGCCAGATCTTTCAACGTTACGGTAATATTCGTTTTGCCACCGTCCGCTTTTGTGAAAGTGACCGTACCGGAAGAACCTGCCCCCTCTGCCGTACCTACTGTAATCGTATGTTCGGTTACATTCGAATCCGAAGCTGTCAGCCATGTGGTGGCAGTCGACATCGAAGCCGCGGCATCGGTATTCAAAACGATTTTCTGACCGACCAGATTGTAAAGCGTGGCAGTTGTCGTACCGCCATCATACGAACTCAGATTTCCCGTATTCGTACCCAACGAAACCGTCGGGCCGGCCAGTAACTCCATGTCTACATCTATCACCACAATCTTATTATCCAGCGGATTGGTGATAGTGATCTTTCCGTCTGCTTTTTGCTGCATCGGTATTCGAAACGGTAGCGGTTATCTTCGTCTGTTTCTTGCCATCCGAAGACTTGGAAGTTGTTTCCGTAGCAACTCCTAACCAGTCACTGCCACCCGTCATAGCTGCTGTAACACCTTCCGGAGAAGTAACGGTAACGGTAAACGAATTGCCAACTTTGCCCGACATCGTCACTTTCGGATTACCGCTACCACCGCCTGTCATAGCCAATGTGTTGGCACCTACCGCAAAATCACTTTCCTGCAATGCCGTCATTACCGGATCTTTCAGTTTAACCGTTATCTGGCTGGTCACTTCAGAGGCGACCGATTTGAACTCAACGGTAGCAGTCGAGCTTATATCTTGTGCACTTGTCAGCTTCAACACATAATCCCCTTTGGCTGCCGACAGATCACCGCTACCGCTCAACCAGGATGTTGCAGCGGCAGCAATAGTTGCCTCACTACCGGTTTTCGTTTCCTCTCCAACCGTACGTGTTTCCGACTCGATATACAGAGAGATAGCCTGGTTCTCCGCATTATAAAGTGTAGCAACCATTTTCTCCGGATCATACGTATTGTAGTTTCCTTCCGCTTTCGTCCAACTGATAGCCGGGCCCGTTGTCGGGATCACCACAATATTTTTATACTCGCCACTCGCTTTATTAGTCACGCGGATAGTGACAGGAAGGAGAAGCGATGCATCGCTCAAAGCAGTCTCATTCACTTTAAAACTATACTTCGTAGTCTTAGAGGTAGAAACGATCGGTACATTCGGTTCGCTCGGTTCATCTCCTGCCTTTGTCAGCAAGGAAGCTGTGACAACCGGCTCACCATCTTTCACAATCCACTTTGCCGAACCGTTTTTATAGATCAGTTCATTCGTCAGCTCCGAATTGGAACTGATATTGAAGGCGAACTTACTGCCGGTATTAGGTAACACCGAAATCTTGCCGTTATCCAATACATAAGCACCCACATTCGCTCCCGGATCGGCCAGCAAAGTCACTTTCGTATCCTTATCGAAATCGTTTTCCGGTTCATACGGATCGATTGCGCCCTGGTCGTCCCAGTCGCTGACGTTCAAGGTAAAATCGAGGTGATAGTCGTCCGCTTTCGTGATACCGATTGTGTACCGGTGATTGTATGCCACCTCGATATAACTGCCTACGCCATCCTTGATCTGCTGGAAAGGAATCTGATACGAAACCGGCATCGACTCCGTCTGATTGACGGCATAAGTACCTTTCAGGATCAGGAAACCTTCGTCCTCTTTCGGGCTGAGCCAGGTATAGAAAGCGCCTTTCGTTGTGGAAGCACCCTCTTTCTGTGTATCGATCGAAATAGCCCGCAACGAATAGGTGATCAGTTTATCTTTATCAGCGACAAGCGGCTTCACCGGGAAAAGAGCGGAACCGGGCTGCCCTTTTCCCATCGAGATACTTTCGATCGTAAACTTCGACTCCTTTGCATTGTTCACCACATCGAAACGGGCCACCGTCCGAGACAGTTTAAAGCTGAGTTGCGTACGGGAAGAGACGGAGAAATCGGTCAGGTCGAGAGGCGTTACATACGAGCCGGTCATCGGCAGCGGCGTTACCAGCACGTCATTTTCCGTAGCTGCCGCAGGATTGATAACAGCACAATGCAGTTTCTTGAAATCTTCCTCTGTCGGCACACCGGCAGTAATTACATTCTCCGGCTGTCCGGGAGCCGTCTGTTTCAGTGCGGCAAAATTCTCGTAAAGCGCTTCGGTGCCACCAGCCGTTGTTTCATACAGCTGGGTGCGGTTAGCGATGCAATACAGCTTCACGTAAAGCCCTTTCTTCAGCCGCAACAGGCCGCTGCTCACATTATCCTTACCGGCAGCAGCCGTAATACTAAAGCTTCGCGCCCAGTCGCCGTCGCCGGCAATCGTCGTGGCATCGTCGCGATAATAGAACAATTCCTGGAACGTATAGGGGCCGTCCTCTGCTTCAGAGCCGAAAACGTAGACATCCAGCGAACGGATATAGTTTTCTTCTGCCGTAGCAATAGGATCTTCCGCCTTCGTTTCTGCTTTTTTCAGGCTGAGTTTGTTTTTCAGTGTCAGCAGAACTTCCCTGCGGTTGGCGTCGGTAGCTTCATCCCCGCCACCGGGCAGCGGGTTGTCGACGACATTCTCTGTCGTGCAGCTTGCCAGAAGGAAGCCGACGACGAGAACGGATAGTTTTTGTCTTATATTCATTTTATTCTCTTTTTAAATTGTTACGGAGTAGTTATTGTGCCCTTGTTCATCGTGACAGTCAACTTGTCGGTCTCGTCCAGTTTGTTGACAAAAACAATGTTGAAGTCCGAATAATCGACGGTTGCGCTATTCAGGCTCACTGTAAACGTAGCGATACCGTTATCAAACTTGTCTTCTACGATCTTCAACCACTTACCGTTAGGCAGACTCACTTTCACATTCTGAGGAGCATGAATATTCAGGGTGTACGTATTCGTGCCGAGCTTAGTTATATCGGTCGTAACGGTATAGGCATCATCCGCTCCCGTTATTGTCGCGATATCAGTAGCATTCGCATCCAGATCGGCCGTCATGGTAATCGGTAAGGCGTTAACTGCCAGGGTTGTTTCCAAAGTCGGGTCCGTATTATTATTGAATTTGAAAGAATAGTTGCTGTTATCCATCAGCGCTTTGACTATTTTGACCTTATAAGATGTTTGGAAACCATTTACAATCGGATCGCCCACCAGCGCAAAATTATCACCTGCCGGCAATTCCAACGTCGAACCGTCTACACACCAGATATTGACTGTCAGGTAGCCGCCTACCACATTATACATACCGGCAGTATTAGTAGCCGCATCGATTGTATTGCCCAGGCTGTGCATACCGCCTTCCGCAATCGTCGGTGCCGTACTCGGGCCATAGAAAGTCAGGGTAGTCCAGAGATCCGGATCATAAGAAGCCGTCTCATTGATGAAATGGACAGCTACCGGCTCTTTATCCGGCGCATTATTCACCTCTGCAGTAAATGTAGTGTACTGTATTCCGTCGATCTCTTCATACTCGGCAGCTCCCAGCGTCAGCCATTCCGAAGTGCTCTTCGTAAAGGCCGCTTCCATATCGTAGCGTACCTTTCCGGTAGCAGCCACAGTGATTTTGAAGTCTGTACCGTCGGTTACCCGGAAGTCGGTCTTCGATTTGCCGAGGGCAACCGGGGCTGTACCCGTTCCGGCAATAATACCGGTTTTGTCGTTTTTAGTTGCATCGATCAGCGGAGTGTCATTGTCCGGTTTGATCTGGATACCGCCGCCCGATGTCCAGTCTTCCACTTCGAAGGTGGCATAGATATTCGACTGCGTCACGTCGGTGATATGCAGCTGATACCGGTTGTTTGCCAGGATTGCGACATAGTTGGAAGTATTTGTTTCCGGATCTGTTTTCACGATCGGGACATGGTAGGTTACCGGCACCGAACCGGCACCCGGCAAAGGGCTTTTGTATTTGCCTTCGATCACCAGGTAACTTTCATCCTTGGCAAGACCGGGATAGACATAGAGGGCGCTTTCCACCGTTCCCTGATTGGCTCCGGTAAATATGGTGTAATCCACTTCGGCATACGTCATCAGGTTGGTTGTACGGTCTCCGTCATTCTCATAAGGCGTCAGCGTCGTATTCCAGAGTGAACCACTCTTGCGGGCCTGTGCCATCGAGATTTTTTCGATCGTCAGCTGCGACTTGGCGCTCGTATTGTCGATGTCGAAACGGGCCACGACGCGCTTCATGTCGATATTCACTTTCGAAACCGAACCGCTGATCTTCGTCGATCCATGACCGGTCATCAACAAAGGGGTGTGAATAATATCCTTTACGTCATCTGTGTTTTGCAACTGTTGTGTAAAAGCAGCCAGGAAAGCAGTCTCGGAAGTTGCTGCGGCGGCATTGGCAGCATCGGCAGTGATAGCCGTAAGGGGCGATAACACTTCCGTACCTGCTTCATTGTAAAACTTCCCATCGGTAATATTCCCGACCGAACCGTTGTTCGCCACGCAATAAAGTCTGAGATACGGCAGGCCATGCAACTCATTCGGATAGATGGAAGCTTTCCAGGATGTACCGGAGCCCTGCTTCACAAACTTCGTCACATTCGGTTGTGTCGGATCGTAGGCAGTTCCCTCTTCCCAGGTTTCCAGATAATAGTAGGGGCCATCTACCGCTGCAGCGGCAAACAGGTAGACATTCAGTTTGTCTATCTTGTTTTCACTTTCGGAAGCAATGGCCTTGGTATATTCCTGGCTTTCTCCATTGGCTCCGCTGAATACTAGTTGTAACTCGCCCGATCGCGTCCCGGGAAGATTTACGTCCACCGGGTCGTCGCTTGTACAACCGGCTCCCAACCCGGCAAAGGCCAGGAGCAATAGTAAGCTTTTCATTTTCATATCAGTTATTTTTAAAGATGTATTAATAAAAAAAATCGCACTCGCGGGAGAATGGTTCTCCCTTACCGGGGAGAGACCCTCTCCCACCTCAGGGAGCCGGCAACTCCCGGGGGGGCAGGACGGTTTACTCGATAACCGGACGGTCGTCGTCATCGCCGCTATTATCGCCCACATGCACAGCAACGGATGCCGAGCGGGGTGCTTTCAGTTCCACATGATTGTTCACATACTGGGTGGTGACGATCAGGGTATAATCGCCATCGGCCAGTCCGGCAGGGATCAGCAAAGTCAGTTCGGAAGGTTTGTTGATAGAGATCAGGTCGAGTTCCAGTTTCGTAACGACACCTTTGCTATCGGTCAGGCTGATGCCAACGGCTTCGTCGGAACCTGTCACCTTCAGGTTGGCACCACGCACGAAGAAGTTGCGTCCCGGCGTCATCCGGCCATCACGCAAACCGGTCTGGCGGTCTTCGGTTTCAATGATATACATCACATCTTTCTTTTCACCCAGGATATGTACGTTCGTTTTCTGAATTTCTTCACGAACGACTTTGTCCTGAGTGAATGAAACATAGATACTATTTTTCAGTGCATCCCACTTCCCCCCCCCCGATGATCACACCCAGAAAACGGGGCACTGCGTAAAACAGTCCTGTATTCAGTTGCCAGCCATTCATCAGCAAACGGGCACAGATACGTTGGTAAAGTGTGACCACATGCACGATCGTCTCTATACGCAGCCCGGTATCTTCCGCCAACATCTCTTCATAAACCTTGTTGATGTCAGCCTTACTTGTACTTTCGAGTACCAGAATCTTGTCATTCGGATCAGCCGTCACTGTGTTCGGAGCCATCCATCCTTTTAATGTATTTGCCATATCTATATGTTTTATGGGAGAGGCAAAACGCCTCAACCCGGTTATTATTATTTCATTCAATAATAACGACCTTCAAACAGACAGGATGGATAAGGAAAGAATATAAAACAAAACATCCCGGAGAGGGTGAGTTCTCCGGGATGGTATAGAGGGGTTATTTATATTAAATTAATCTAGAAGCTTGTTTACGAATTTCAGCTTTTATCAAATTCCAATTCACAGGTTCAAACATATAAGGCTCCGGTTCATTTTCAGCATCTTCAAAGTATGTCAGACTCTTGACAACCATGAAAGAAGAAGCATCTGTATATTTTTGCATATAAAAATTAAACATAGTCTCCATGGAAAAAGACCGAAGAAGAAAATAAATATCAATAAAATCCTTACGTGTTCCTCTTCCTGTCACCGCCGCCAGTTTCATCGCGCAAATATCCCGCTGATCTGCTAATTGCAAACCGCCATCGAATATAGCATCATTCAACCAGGGATAAGTATAATTCACTATATCTGCTTTTATTCCATTTATAGTAAACACATGAATATTCCGGGAGTTCTTTAGAATTGTTATATTACCCAAAGGTTGAATAAGCTCTGTCAGTTCATCCGCTTCCAGACTCATTTTTCCAAACAAATCAAGATCGACCGATTTACGATGCCCAATCTGCAATGCTAATGAAGTACCTCCTACCAAACGCAATTCCTTCAATTCAGGAAGAGCTTGAAGGTTCTTTAGAAGTTCCAGTGTCGAGGGATCGACTGTTGCGTAGTGTAACATCTGAATTCTTCTTTTGGTGTATTAGAAATTGTAGAGATAAAAGAAAGCGTTTTTGGATCAAGTTGACGGATCTTTTTAGCATAAGATGCTATTTCCTCAATTGACATATAGCTGCGTAATAGCTTCCAGTCAGACAATACACCATATTCAAGTACACGTTCAACGATATACATCCGGTGCACATTCCAATCCAACTTATCCCGGTCTATATCCCAGAATAAATGAGAAGAAAACTGATTGATTATACTGTCTTGTACCATAAATATAAGTCTATGTTGTATCCAATTCTCTACTTTCAGACCATCAATTCTCTGAACGAGAATTACGGATGTCTCCCATTATTTCTTCTGTCGTACGCGGATCATCATTCCAGGCACCGCACATACTCCAGATGAAACTTTCGTAAGGCTCTTCTTTTTCGAGCTTTTCTTTTCGAGCTTCTTCAAGCAGTTTCTCACCCAGCCATTCTTTATTGCTTGCACTCAAAGATAGTGACTGTAAGAATTTCCAAATTCCGTCCAATGAAATTGTTGCTTTCATAATCGACTCTCCTAGTTATTATAAGTTTATAGCAAATTTTGCTTTCTGTTCACGAAGATACTAATTCATACGAATATATTAGTTACGAAACAAAGATATACATTCAAGGCGACACGAACAAACGGTTCACAGCCTATTTTATGTACTCTCTATTCTCGATTACCCCCGGCTTCTATTTTATGCCACAGTTTCTTTTCTAAACCTCTCGAATTCGAGGGGTTTAGAAAAGAAACTGTGGCACGAGGCTAGCCTTATTAGGAATCTTTATTCCCTTATCCATCCCATCATGTCAAAGATCGCTTAAAAATATTCAGCTTAATGCTGAACAGGTATTCTCGTTCAATCAGAAACGAGAAATAGTTCGTTCCTTTTTTATTTTTTGATACATCTTATAGAGTTTGCATATACACGATAAGTTCCCTGTCCCCCTGTCTTATCGTATTATTACTATGATCGAAATCCATTCGAATACCAAAATGGTTACTATAATTTATTGTAGATGATACATAAAATCCCATTGTTCCTCTAAATTCAGCACCAGTATCGCCTACACGACCTGCAGCAGGGAAAACCAATGACGGATAACCGCTATTTGCCGAAATACTTATAGTACTGCTTCCCCAAGATGCCGATGTACCCAATGATGTTAATTCACTTTGTGTCGGAATACGATAACCACTAGGGCATGGGTCATTCATTCCATTCTGCCACAAATTGTCATTGTAACTAGTTAACCAGTCCCTTCCAGAATTTGTGGGCGAAACATAAAATACATGATTATTAGGAGTTGTGGAAGAAGCCGCGGACTTAGTTATAGAGCATCCAAAATCCGTATAATCAGCACGTCCAAACTGATAAAGATAACCAATGCCATAACTATCAGTTCCGCTTTGTGCTACACGCGTTGCCCCACAGTTGACAGGAGCCCACCAATAGCCATTCTTATTAATAGCTGCATAGTACGGACTACCATACCCCGCCGGATAACCATAGCGAGAAGCTCCACGCCAAATAGTATACTGACAGATCTGACTGTTATTATTCTGTCTCTTCAAAGTAACATACCCTTTATGAAGCTGATAAGCGGCATCCGTTCCGGAGGATGAATTTACAGATACTCTATAAGTATATTGCCGACGATTGCCGGAAATGGTTGAGCTGTATGGAGCACTGGTTGAAGAACCACTCAACCACGTATTACCTCCGTTTGTACCGTTACAGTAATTACCGTCATAACTAACGGTTAGAGTCGGTTTATCAAATAACGAATATACAAAGCAGTTACCCCAATCCCCTCCAGTGGGAAAACGATATTCGGTATCTGAACATACCTCGGTTAAACCGCCCAAAGAACTCAGCCTGTAACTAGACATCCAAACTGTTTCCGTAAAACTAAGACTCACCGTCACCTTTTTAGTCGGATCCTGCTTATTTGCAATAGTAATTGTTTTCATTCCGGGCAAAGAAGTAGGGAAGCCGGACTCATTCACATTTAAAGACAGTTGAAATGAATAAGCCATCGTATTTACGCTTGTCTTATCGTATGTTATCCAACTCTCGCCTGCAATTGTAGAGCCTCCCAGACAATTTCCGGTGATGGTAGTCGTAGGTATCTGGCTAGTATTTTGTGTTGCCTCCATTGTTACGCTCGAATTGCTCGTCAATGTCGGAGCCTGGAATTCAGGAGTTACGGTAAATGACCAATTATCACTGCCTGCCAGTTTATTTCTCAAGGTAACGGTAGCTTTCAATGCTTTTTTATCCGTCGGGTTATTTGAGAAGACATCGTCTTTGAGTTTCAGCGTTACTTCATTTGCAACTGACGACACTTTTGTTACCGTTGCCGATTCCAGCCATTGCAGGCTTCCGTCTTCATACTTGATATTTTCCACATCGACACCGGCAGCAGAAGCCGTCGTAAACTTAAAGGATGTCTTGTCGACAATCTTCATGGTCACTTCCTTTGTATCCGACGCATAGGTATTACCCCCTGAGACATTAACAAATGTCGGAACAATATTCGCATCGAGCATCGTCACATTCATCACTTTGGTAATCGTTTCATCCGATTTGTTAGCCAGGGTAAAGGAACAATCCGTTGTTGTGCTGTTATCCCAGGTCACCATATAGACTTGATCGGTCTGGTAACTATTCACCTCACCGGTCACCGTCACGCCATTCGATGCAATGATTTTATTACCACCCAGCGAACCGGCTTTGATCTGTGCCGATGAATTATTGACTTTGTAGAGCGATAGCGTGTTCGTTGCCGCATCCAGGCTGTTCTGCGCAGGCGTCGCACTACTCAAAGAAAGTGTGGGAGCCACGAATTTCGGAGTAATGGTAAACACAAAATCCGCTCCGCCACTTCTGTTTTTCAACGTAACAGTGGCTTTCTTCGCCTGCCCTTTTGCCAACTCACCCGGTTTCAGTATAAACGTGATCTCATTCGGGGTAGTTGCCGCTTTGGTCGGCGACGCCCCGCTACACGTCAACCATTCCGGACCGCCCTCCTTGTATTCGAATGATACGGCCACACCGTCCAGCGTAGCTGTTTTCACCGTAAAGGTATTGCTCTCGATAACACTGATATCGACATTAGCCGGCGTTGCATCCGTTGCCGGGGTATAAGTATTGCCCGTTGAACCGTCCACATCGATAAATTCAGGCACGATGGAAGCATCCTTCAATTCGACTTCGACTTCCACAACCCATTCTTCCACTTTCGTATTACAGAAAACAATCTTTCCTGTGGTTTCCGTCGTTTCCCGGTCATTGAGTGTAAAGGTATAAGTAAACTCAGATCCGGAAACTACCAGGTCGCCGGCTGTCAGCCACGCAGGACACTCTTCCACCGTTACGCCATCGGGGCAAGTCAACTGGATATTTACTTTACCATCAGTCGTTTTATACATAGTCGCTTTGGCTGTTACCGCATCGAAAGCGTTGAAGCTGCCCGCCGGCTGGTTCGTTACATTCAGAGAAGGAGCCGCCAGCGCATCCACAAAGACCACGCTCTCCGTGCCATCCGTCAGGTTCATAAAACGAAGGACGGCTTTCGGATAACGTTTCTTATCATATCCTTTCACCAACGACAGATTGTAGGTATATTCCGACAGTGCAGCTTTGGTACTGTTATCGGTAATGACCAGCCAGTCATATTCTTTTGCGGCAAGTCCTCCGGCATAGGTATGCTGGAAACTCAACGGAGCCCTGCTACGTACCACCAGATCGAAGTTACTGTTTTCATCTTTGATATACATAGCAACCGTACGGGTATCTTCCTTATAGACCGTTTCATCTTTATATGCATCCGGTATCTGTACCTCGATAGCCGCTTTTCCATCTTCTCCCGGCGTATAATCGTCGATCTTTCCATTGTCGGCCCAGTCGGCAACAGTCAGGGTAAAATCGAGATGGTAATCGTCAGCTTCGGTAATGCCGATCGTATAACGGTGGTTATTATTGATTTCGATCGCAGTAGAACTGCCGTCGGCGGCATATTGTATAAAGAGAATCTGATAAGAGACTTCTTTTTCTTCCGTCTTATTGACCTGATAAGTACCTTTCAGGATCAGGAAACCGTTATCATCCAAAGGACTCGGATAACAGTAAAAGGCTCCCGTCTGTGTGCCGGTATTCGCATCGGCACCGTCAAACGGACGAACCGGATAGGTAATCAGTTCGCCTGCATCCGCTTTCGGCGTTTGTCCGTAGATACGGATCGAAAAGAAAGCGGCTCCTTTCCTGCCATTCCCCATCGCGATTTCCCGGATGGTAAAACGCGACTCGTCCACCTTGTTCACCACATCGAAGCGGGCAGCCAGACGGGTCAGCTTGAAACCAAGCTGCACACGCGCAGAGGTTTCAAAATCGGTCAGGTCGAGTGGAATAGTATAGGCTCCGCTCATGGCAAGTGGAGTCAGTAACAGATCGTCCGCCCGGTCGGATTCCAACAACGGAGTATGAAAAGTAACGAAGCTATCTTCAAGAGGCGTTCCTTCATTGGCCACTCCGGTGCCGGCCTCCCCGGGAGCCGAATAAGTAAGAGGGACAAAATCCTTTTCTCTCACCGGGTTATTCGTTTCGGGATTGATCAGCGTCGTACAATTGGCGATGCAATATAGCTTTACAAAAAGCCCTTTCTTGAGTTTCATCAATCCTTTCGTCTGTTTCTTCGTATCGTCCGTAGCTGTCAGGTCGAGCCGGGTTGCACCTGCCGGCAGTTCGGCCTCCTCGTCGGCACGATAGGCAAACCGTTCCTAAAAAGTATACGTACCTTCCTCTTCTGCCGAACCGAACACATACACATCGAGCGAGGCGATCGCATTCTCTTCGGCTGTCGCAATAGGATCGCCGGGGGCCCGGGTCGTGGCTTTTTTCAGTACCAGTTCATTGTTTAGGGTAAGCAGCACTTCGCGCCGCTGCTCGCTACCGTCTCCACCGGGCCCGGGTTCTTCCCCCCCCCGCCCTTCGAAGTTTCCTCCGTACAGCCTGCGAACAGCGCTGCCAGAAGGAAAAAACATCATAACTTCACCGATTCGTTTCATAATCCCTATCTTCTATTAATTATTAATTATTCATTATCCAATCGCCCCCCCTTCATCCAAATCGGACTCCGAAGCGAGCTACACAACAATTTTA